>WQTX01000009.1 GCA_009786075.1 Bacteroidota bacterium
TTTGTAGGATTTAATATGACATAAACGTAAGGTGCGTAGCACCGTAATATTGTGATAATCTTTTTGTTATTAATATTACGGTGCTACGCACCTTACGTTTAGTATCATTGTTTTTACTACCAATATCTCGGTGCTCTGCACCTTTGCTTTCGATTTGAAAGTTCTAAAATTGATAATTTAACTTTTAGGACAGCCTCTTTTTATTTATTGCACCAACAATTTTACGGTTTCGTTATAATTTTCGGCAGTAAGCGTTATCATATACAATCCGGCAGGCAAATTATCTACAAGCGTAGAGCCTGTGAATTGCTGTTGTGACACCAATGCTCCGGTTATGCTGCGTATGGTACAGGTGTAAGTAGTTGAGGCGTTGCCTGTAATTGTTACACTTTGTCCGGCAGTGAGCGGGTTGGGGAAGATTGTGATTGTGCTTTCGGGCGTTTGGTCAATGTCCACAGTGCAGGTACTGTTAATGCTGTTTGAATAAGATTCCAATGTGCCACCATTGCTTGTACGTCCTAAAGTTTTGTCATTGTATGAGATAGTCAATAGCCCGCAAATTTCCTCAGTAAATTGTAGCAACACTTGCGTTTTATCGCCTTCTCTAAAATAACCAACCGTAAACTCTGCCGCTTCGCCATTGATTGTTGCCGTTATTTCTTCAGCCAAAGGCAATGTTTCTATCAAACGGTCGTAAGTTAAAACAAGTTGTCGCTTGTCGGTTCGTTGTATTTGTGCTCGTGTTACGTTTGCACCGCTTGGATTAGCACCTTTGCTAATTTCAAAATAATTGAGATTGGGTTTTGTCGTAATCATTTTGAAAGTAATCATTTGTTTGCCTTCGGGCAATTCCACTGCCAATGCCGAATTGTTCCAAGTGGAAGCAGGAGCATACAAATCATAACTTTCGCCACCTGCGGTAATTTGAATTATACCCGATGATGAGCCGGAATGACGGAGTGAAATGGTATACACGCCAGCCTCTGCAACATCAATAGAGTAACCAAACACATTATTTATTTCTACAAAACCAAATTGCAAATTGCCATCTTTGTCATTGGTTTTCTCTATTTTCATGCTTGTACTTTGAAAAAATGTGTAATCTTCAATTTCTATTCGTGTTGTATTTTCAGTTATAGCCACCGGAGCGAGTTTCGGGTTCAAATTATTGGTAATTTCTTGCCCTGCTATATTGTCCATATAACCACCATTAAGGCTTTTTATGGCATCGTTATCGGTGTACCAAAGCGTGTAATCGGTTTTGCCCCACAGTGTGTCGGTAAGTATTATCGTCAAACGGTTATTGTCGTAATTGATTGATGAAATTTGCAGTGCTTTTTCGTCTTGCCGTATAGAAAAAACCGTTTTGAAATCGGTTTCAGCTAATGTGGTATTAGGATACGCATAGATAGTAAAGTTGTCGCGTGTTACAATAGAATCAATAATCGGCGAATTGTTCGGACCCTTATTAATCGCCTGCACTGAACTATTTTCATAACTCAATTGAATGATATCGAATTTTGTAATACGAGGATTAACTGAAATTTCGTATTGATACACATTGTCTTGATTTTGCTTTATTACAGTCCACGAACTTACTTTATTATTTTTTGTGAAAATCAACTTTGTGGTATCAATTTCTTTCGATGTGTTTACAATAATTGTTTTCCCGTTGTAGTTCACAAATGCGTCGAAAATCATTGTTGGCGCATTGGTCAATAGATTTTTAATAATTACTGAAAAATCGTGTATTGGAAAATCATTTTTCCCAATAAAATTAATTCCATTGTAGCTAATTGTACACAAACTATCATTTCCGGTAAATGTGTAATCAACATCAATTGTTATTTGATTGTCGGCTGTTTGTTCAAATTTTATAAATTCAATAGGCGTTCCATCTTCGGTAGTTATTTCAAAATTTGGCATAACTGCAGCATCAGATTGGGTAATGTTCGTATCAAAAGTAAGAACAATTGACTGTGCATTCTCAGCAGGAATTACAGCATGAACAAGTTGCGTTTGGTCGGCAACTTGCAACACAAAGTGTGTAGCCGAATATGCCGGAACAGTGTAAATAAAGGTATTATTTTCAATAGCTGCAATAGCTTCTAATTCTTTGATGTCGCTGCTTTTTTCGTCGAAACCAAAGGCTTTTCCGTTTACAAATAAACCATTTTGCAATACATAATTAATTGTTTGTGCAGTTGGTTTTTTATTTACCACCATAAGGTGCAAGTTTCCAAATTCATCAAGCGAAGCCACTGTTGAAACAGTATCATTATGAGTAGTTGTGGCTCGCACCGAAGTTTCGCCAAACGTTCCGCCTTTGCCATCGTAATTACGATATAAATTATAAGCCGCTATAGCATAATTTTGGTTAATCGGGTCCCATTTGTTTGCCATATACACACCTTCGCGACCAAATATGCCCAATACATCAACAAGAGCCAAACCACCCGAAAAGTGATTTTCGGCATCGTACTTAAATTCGGTAAAACCTAATTTTGTCCCGGGGTAATGTTCTGTAATCGATTTTTTCAAACGAATGATTAATGGTTCTTCTAATTGATTATCATTTCGTTGTGCGGTAGCATCCCACAATTGGCGAGGTGCGTGCAGGCGAGCCTTTACCATTGATTCTGTTGTAAGGTCGTATCCCGCATGCCCTAAATCTACAATCCGCCCCTTATCGCCTCTGTCTTCGGGATACCAGTGAATACAAAGCACATCAAGCAAGCGTTTACCGTGTCTTTTTTCCATTATTCGCAAACTATCCAGATAAGCATCTACACGATATGAAGAAGTCGAGGACAAATAAGCATCTCTATAACCATAATACATTGGCCCATATACTTCGGCATGTGGTGCATATTCTTTTACGACCAAAGCAAGAGCTTCGGTTTTTGAAAATAACTCATCGCCTTTTACCAAAGCTGAATACGCATAAGAGTGAGTACTATGCCACAACGCCGGTTCGTTATCTATGGCGAAGCCGTCAATGCCACCACGTCCGGGCATACCAAGTTTGTGGATTAAAAAATTAATTTCCTCATCAGAATACACAAACTTATCGGTTTTATCTGGTGTTAAACTCAATGGTAATTGATTACCTTGGGCATCTAATTTTCTAAATTTCACTTCATTCCAACGGGGGCTTGGAGCTTTTTCAGTTGCAGCTACATTGCCTTTTGCATCTGCTGCCACATAACCCATAGCTTGCAATGTTACCAAAGTATATTGTCCGCGAGTTTTAGCCGCTTGTACCATGTTTATAATTGGAGCCGCCGGTCCTTGCGCTTCGGTTCCTAAATGCGTATCGGAACGGTGAGGTCCGTAATCTTTGCCGGCATTTGAAAAATTCGTTTCCCAATTATAGGCAGTTGTTCGATTCCCCCCCCAGCGAATAGCTGTTGAAATAGTGTTGGCATCATTGGCGCCATACACATACGGACTGATTGGTCGCACATCAGATTTTATATCTACTGTTATGTTTATGGGTGTTTGTGCCTGCACACACAATGCGCTCATTAACGCAATAGTTACAATTGATAGTTTTCTCATTATATTATTTAGTTTATTAGTTTTTAGTTACCCCATATCTCATATCTGACATCTCAATACTGTTTTTACCCTTTATCGTTTTCAAAAAAAACTGTTATTTTGTTTATGTTTCTTTGTCTCAAAAATATGAAAAATCGCAACAGTAATTTTAGGATACAAATATCGTAATTTTTGTCTAATAAGTCAACTTTTCCAAAGTTGAACTTTGGAAAAGTTAAATAGAATAAAAAAGCCCCACCAAATGGCGAGGCTTTTAATTATAATTAATCGCTAAGAGCGTATGATTATTTTACGATTTTAGCAGTTCCTTCTGCAGCTTTGATTACGTAAACGCCGCCTTTCAATGTTTTAGTGTCGAATTGACCGTTAGCTACTGCTACTACTTGACCGGTAATAGAAGTTACTACGATTTGACCTGCTGAGAATACTACGCCGTTTACTACTTGCAATTCATCACCTTTTACAGTTTTGAAACCATCTACTACAGGGGTTTCACCCATTCTAAAGTTTTTAACGACAAGTGTTGCTGTTACACCAGCCAATTCGGCTTTACTTGCATCCGGCATAAGAGCAACTGCAACTCCACAAAGTCTGTTAACAGCCAATTCTCTGTCATTTGGCCCTTGTATAGGAAAAGATGCTTTACCATGCCATTCTGGGCTATATCTGTCAAACAATACTAATTTACCTCCATTAAGGTCTGCCGGTAGTGGTGTTGTAACATCATAGTCTATCGGTTCTGGGTCCCATGCTGCGATAAAAGAAGTCCATTCGGTTGCCGGAGATATTGCTCCTGTAACTCGAGAAACATGACTATCGTTATCTGATAAAGGCTCGTTAGCATTTGCTCTACGGTCTAAAACATCAATAAGGTCAAATTGGATGTCAACTACAGGCAATGACGCTGTAAGCTTGTATTCAAACATGATATACGCCTTTCTAGGGTCTGAAAAATCAACTGTTTTTCCGCTCACTATCATAGGAGCTGCATTGTATTTTTTCGTTCCTGCATCAGCTTTGTCCAAATAAGAATAGAATTTGTCAGTCAATGTTGCCACACCATTGTCATCATTTTGCTCATCCCATTTCAAAAACTCTAAAACAATAGAAGACCAGTTTGGGTTATCATTGTTAAAATTATTTCCGGTTAATTTCATCGTAAGCTCTGTGCCTGCTGTATTCCATTCTGTTCCGGCATAAATTTCGCCTTGCCACGCAGCACCACCTGAGATACCTGTTATTGACACATCATCTGGTGTAAAGATAAACGGCACAGTTTGAACTTCAGAACCATCAACTACTGCCCAGCTACCACGTTCAACTAATTGTGTACCATCCGGTAACGTTGCTTGTGCCGTAGCACCAAAGCCGATTAATAAACCGGCTGCAATTGTAAATAAATTTCTTTTCATAATAAATTAAATTTAGATTAATATTTTTAAATAATTGCAAATGTACGTGTTTTTACAATACAAAGCAAATTTTTATGTTGTTTTTTACAAAAAAAAACGCTTCCTAATTTCTAAGAAGCGTTTTTATACGAAACAAGTTTTGTGTTTTATTCCCATAACTTAACCGGCAACACGGTGTATGTACGTTCAAAACCTTCGGAACGCGCTTTTATAACCAATTCTTTTGCCGATGTTAAATCAACATTCGACCACGTATAATAACCACGTGAAGTATTGTATGGCAACTCTACACCGTTATACCAAATAGATGCTTTACCTGCGCTGATTTGCATAGAAGCATTGCTTGCACTTGCCATTACCGACGCTTTAAAGTATGGCTGAATTTTGTAGCCCGGCAATTGTTCTACTTTCGTATTAGCATCGGCAGGAGCTGAGAATCTAAACCGGTGTGTTGAATTAAGCAGGTCTAAGAAACACGCAGTATCAACAACAACAACATTCTTTGTGTATATCGTTTCTTTGTACTCTGCACCTTTTTCATAAATATTACGACCAACTAAGGTTGCGGTATATTCTCCGGGTTCGTCATAAAACGTTTTAACCATAAATTGACCTTTTGATTTGGTCATAGCTACACCGGTAGGGTTTGCACCTACAAAATTTTCGTCGCCTTCTTTGGTTTCCGAAATTCTGGCATTTTTATAATCTGAAGCTTTATCTCCTTTCCAAAGAGAATACACATCGCCATCAGCGTCTTTCGCTACAAATACCATAACTACATTGGAATAAATCCGTTCTCCATCTGCCAATGGTTTATCAATACCTAAATCATAATCGCCGGTTTGATAAATCTGTAAGCTACCACTTGGCGCTACTTGCTTATTGCAGGCTGCAAACAATAAGGCAACCGATGCAAGTAAAACATATATTATATTACGTCTTTTCATTTTTTTAAGTTTTATAAGATTAATAACCATTATTTTGTCGTAATGAACCGCCATGAGCTCTAATTTCTTCGATGTTAATCGGGAATAAGCCTTTTTGTGCCGGTTTCCACATACGAGCTTCGCCTGCAATATCCGGACCTATATTTGCTAAAATTTCATCAGCAGAAATTCCATCGCCATCTTGTGTTTTATTCCAACGAAGCAAATCGAAGTAGCGAGTTCCGTGTTCACAGAAAAGTTCTTTTTGACGTTCTTTTTTCACAACAGTTATAAGATTACCTTCCGATGCATTATACGCAGCAGGAATTGCAACGGTAGAAAACTTCCATTCATCCATTGTTATGCCCTTTTGTGTACATTTACTGTTACGGGCACGTTCACGAATTTCGTTCACCCATGCTATGGCATCAGCAGAGTTTCCTGTACGTGCAGCAGCTTCGGCTCCAATAAGCAATACTTCAGCCCAACGCATAAGTATATAATCTTTACCCGAAGGTTGACCGTTATATACAGCTTGGTTTAGGAAATTTTTCATGGTATAGTTTCCGGTATTCAAACCGTTTGCCATCTTACCAATTTTTTGCCATCTTCCGTCCCAATAAATAGTATCGGCAATACCATTAGGGTTCGTTTCTTTAGACTTAGCTATCATGTCGAGACGAGGGTCGTCCTTTTCAAAGGCATCAACCAATTTTTTGGTAGGAATAACCAAACCATAACCAATTGCCGTGTTTTCAGAAGCCACACCGGCAGCATTTACCGTAACACGCGGGTGGTTATCAATTACACGGATATTACCTTCATTTTCACGGCTATCGTTTGCTCCATTTACATATTGTATTGCAAAAACAATTTCGTTAATAGTATGCTCTGTGGTTATTTTATCAAAATCAAATACTCTTTGATATTGTGCCATTAAACCATAGCTGCTCTTTCCTGTTGCAATTAATTCTTTTGCGGTAGAGTATGATTTAGCAAAGTCGCCTGCATACAAATACGCTTTTGCTAAATACGCACATACTGCAGCGTCGGTAGCCATACCAAAATTTTCAGCAGGTTGTTTCATAGGCAACACTCCTTTGATTGCTTCCAATTCGGAAATAATAAATTTGTAGGTTTCTGCAATTTGTGCATCTGCAGCTCCATATTCAAAATTGCTAATTTTTTTCGCTTCAAGAGGATTTACAACGCCTTTAATTAAAGGTACGGCACCAAACATTTTTACCAAATCCATGTAAGCAAAGGCACGTAAAAAGCGGGCTTCGGCACGCATTTGTTTATATGCCGGAATATCTTCTTTGCTTACAGTTCGGTCAAGCATTAAATTGGTGCGTGCAATAATAATATAGTGCGTTTTCCAAAAGTTATTTGCTATAACGTTTGTCGGGTCTGCATTATACAGCGCCATTTTGTACATTTCGCTTTGGTCGGCTTTGTATGTGTTTATATTTATAACAGAGCCGCCCTTTTCAGCGTCGTCAGAAAGCATATCTAATACTTCTGCAGTTCGTTGATACAACACTTGCCAGCCAAGCGGGTCATACATTGCATTTACAGCCATACGGCATTGGTCTTCCGTATCGAACCATGTAATATCACTACCTACTCCAAGAGGTTCTTTGGTAATAAAATCTTTAGTACATGATACCAGTACCAAGATTGAGATTAATAAAAATACTATCTTTTTCATATTATTCTGTTTTTTTTATTAATTAAAATGTAATGTTTACGCCACCTACAAAAGTACGAGCTTGCGGATATACCCCACGGTCGATACCAAATTCAGGACCTTCCCAATTCGTATCTTCATTTGAACCGATTTCCGGGTCGAAACCTGAGTATTTTGTGAATGTCAGCACATTTTGAGCTTGTACATACACACGGAATTTTTGTATATGGATTTTTTCTGTGATTCGTGTAGGTAAGGTATAGCCCAAGGTTATGTTTTTCAAACGCAAATACGAACCTTTTTCAATAAAGGCTGAATTAGGGAAATACTTTGTATTGGTAAACCACGAAGCATCAGCCGGTTCACTTGAACCTCTGTTGGTTTCACTCCACGCATCTAAGCGGCGAGTCGACATATTTGATTGCTCAAAGCCACCGTCTAAGTACCATTTTGTTGCATTAAATAGGTCATTGCCTTGCACACCTTGGAATGCAATACCTAAATCAAAACCTCTATAGCCTGCATCAAAGTTCAAGCCATACGAGAATTTAGGATGCGGATTACCGATAAATGTTTTATCATTTTCTGTAATAACACCATCGCCGTCAATATCAACGATTCTCCAGTCTCCGGGTTTTGCATCAGGTTGCGCACCTTTGTTTACTTCTGCCCAAGAATCGAATACTCCGTCAATTTTGTAACCAAAGAATGATGCTATTGGGAAACCTTCCTTAGTTTCAGTTAACAGCAAATCCGGTGGAGCTACACGACCTCCATATAATACATTTTCTTCTTTCTCCATACCGGTAACTTCATTTTTGTTAATGGTAAAGTTTGCGTTCACACTATACGTTAGCGCATGTTTTCGTGCAGTGTCGCTTGGAATAAACTGATTTTGATATGTTAAAGAAAACTCAGAACCAATATTGCGAATAGTTCCCGCATTTACTGTTGGATTTGAAGAACTCACAACGTCGACACCTGCAACTGCCGGCACTGCAATCGTAATAAGGTTATTGTAATTATGTTTTACAAAGAAATCATAGTTGAATATAAATTTATTTTTAAACATACTTAAATCCGAACCAACGTTCCAACTTGTAGCTTCTTCCCACATGATGTCGGGATTGATTGTTGACAGAGGGACAGCTCCATCTACACGAGTTCCGCCAAAGGAATAACCCGATTGAGTACTTTGACCATATTGAGAAACAAAGAGGTAGTTGGCAATATTTTCGTTACCAATTTTACCCCAGCCTCCACGTATTTTGAACATACTTACATTGTCTTTCAACCATTCATTATTATAGAAGAAAGGCTCTTTATTAACTTTCCATGCAACACCTACTGATGGGAAAACACCAAATTTATTGATATTACCAAAACGAGACGAACCATCACGGCGAATTGTTCCGTTAATCAAATATTTATCCAGGAAGCCGTATTCCACACGACCAATATATGACAACATTGTGTGTTCATTAGGCAACATCCACGAAGGAACTATGTAAGAATTGTCGCCAATTGTTCCCATTGAAGGATAACGCATACTTTTTTCTTCCGGCACATTTTCCATACGTACTCTATACCCATCTTGATAATTATATAAAGCCTCATGTCCGGCTAAAACACGAATCGCATGTTTAGTACGGGGTATTTCACCTTCTGACAGAGCTTTTTCTTTCAAATTCAATGTGTACGTTAATGTGTTCGACACTGTCCAACCATAACCGCCATTTATGGTATTTTGCAAGAATGACGTTTCGTTGAGTTGATTGTGAACTTGCGAAATCATAAATACGGGAACATACACTTCTTGATTGTTTTCCCAACGGTTATAACTTGCGGTCGAACGGAATTCCAAACCTTCAACACGAGGAACTTTCACATTTAACCACGCTCCTGTTCCTAAGCCATATCCTTTTTGGGTATAATTACTTGCACCAACGTCATTGTACTTAATAAGACCAACAGGATTTTTGTATTTATATGTTTCGGCAAGTTGTCCATCTTCATTATATACCGGAGTAATTGGCGGAACTATCATTGCATTACCCAAAACGGTATTGCGCAGGTCGCTGCCGGCTGCCAATATATCTTGTGTTGTTTGATTGAAACCCATATTTGCGCCCACATCAATGTATTTACTTAATTGCCACATTGCTTTATAACCGGCTTCGTAACGTTGATAACCCGAACCACGCACAATACCTTCTTGTTTAGTAGAACCGACACCTGCGCTCCATGAACTTTTTGCCGTAGCACCTTCTAAGGTTATTTTAAATTTATCAATCAAACCTTTTCGGAACACTTCGTCTTGCCAATCGGTATTTGGAACCGCAGTAGGGTCTGGAAACGGCAAAACATCACCCGGTTTATAACCAGGGGCTTTTTGGGCAAGTTTATTTTGCTCTATTGCATATTGTTCACCCGATAATAAATCAAGTTTTTTCCATGCTTGTTGAACTCCCATGTAAGCATCGAAACTTACACTAATGAATTCGCCGCCTTCCCCGGGAACCGAATTACCGCCACGAGTAGTAATAAGCACAACACCATTGGCGCCACGCGCTCCATAAATAGCACATGATGAAGCGTCTTTCAAAATCGAAATAGATTCAATATTCGAAGGGTCGCCTCTATAGTCGTTTCCTACCGGAACACCGTCAACTACATACAACGGGCGAGCATCGCCTGTCGTACCACGACCACGCACTACGATATCCATACCACCACCGGGGCGTCCTGAATTTGCACGTACTTGTACACCGGCTGCTTTACCTTGAAGGGCTTGGTCAACTGCAAGTACCGGAGCCCTTGATACAGCCGACCCCCGTAATTGAGTAATACCACCTGTTACATCTTCGGGTCTAACACTTCCGTAACCGATTACCGTTACAATCTCCTTAATGAGGGTTGCGTCCGGCTGCATTTTTACTACAAAATTACGGTTATTACCTACCTTTCTTTCTTGCGTTCCATACGTAGCCAATTCAAATACAAGAACCGATTCGGCACCCTGCACCTTCAACGACCAGGAGCCATCGTCGCTCAGTACCATGGTTGCATTTACGGGTTTTGTACCTTTCTCTGTAATCATAGCTCCTGTAAGCCCCTGCCCATCCGGACCGGTCAGCTTACCCGAAACCTCAATTTGGGCATACGCATACCCAAGAGAAAACAACGCTGCGAGCAAAAGCAGCATGCGTTTTTTTAATGTGTTGAGTTGTCTCATGAATAAAATTTTAAAATTGAATATTTTGTTTATTAGGGCAAATGTACGATTATTTTTTATTCTGCAATGTTTTTCGCTGATTTTTATTAGTTTTTTTTATGAATAAGGGCATTTTCCGGTATCAATGAACAATTAAAACAAAATTTTAGAAGTTACAGCCCCCACTTCTAAACGCACTGTTCTACCAAAATAAAGCGGCATATTGGGGCTGCCGTGTCCTGTGGGAATGCCATACATTACGGGAATATTCAAATCGCTAACGTTGTTGAGAATAATTTCGTTCAACGGCAAATCGCCGCCTTGTGTCATGTTTGTCATTTGTCCAACGATAATACCTCGAATATCGTTCAATTTCCCGCTCAGTTTTAAATTTTTCAGCATACGTTCTACATTATAATTTGCTTCGCCGGTTTCTTCAATAAAAAGAATTGAGCCTTTTACATTCAAGTCAAGAATAGTTCCGCCCAAGGCATGAAAGGTTGTTAAGTTGCCGCCCACCAATCGTCCTTCGGCTACGCCTTGAACACAATTGCTATTCGTTGCAATCGACAATTCGGTCATTTCGCCAAATAGAGCCTGTTTCAAAGCCGCAACACTTACGCTGTTTGAGAAATTATTAAGCATTGCGCCATGAATGCTTTGAATACCGAGATTATTCACGGCAGCGTGCAGCACGGTAAAATCGCTAAAGCCAACCAACCACTTCGGATTGCGTTCCAAAGGCGCGAGATTAAGATACGGAAACAGTTGCACCGCGCCAAAACCACCACGTGCGGCAATGATTGCTTTGACAGTGGGATTGTCAATCAAATTTTGCAAGCCTATTATTCGTTGTGCTAAAGTTCCGGCAAAGCGACCGTTGACTTCATACAGATTATCGGCTTCCAACACATGCAACCCCCAACTTTTCAGTATAGCAATGCCGTTGCTTAATTCACTTGCGCTTACGGCATTAGAAGTGGCACAAATTGCCACCGTGTCGCCCGCCTGCAAATAGGCAGGCTGTAGTTCGCGCGTAATTTCCCGCTGCCGCGAAAGCACCACGGAATAAAACTCACGAATATATACCGAATCATTGTTAGTAATATACTGATTGGTAATATACTCATTAGTAATATACTGGTTGGTAATATATTCTTTCTTGCAGGAAGTTGCAAAAAGTGCGATTACAATAAAAGCGAAGATTACATTATGTTTTTTCATAGGTAAGTATTTAGTAAAATTTAATGATATATTTTCTGGATTGCTTCACTTCGTTCGCAATGACGCTCTTTCGAGGGGTTAGCACAAATCAACAAAAGAGCGTCATTGCGAGGAACGAAGCAATCTATTTTTTCTAAAATATAACAATAATTATTTTTCATTACTTATCAAATAAAGCAGGGCATAAAGAAAAAGGAAGATTTTTTATTTTTTGAATAAATCCGAATGAGTTCCCGTGTGAGTAAGTAATATGGTAATTTATTGTGCGCTTAATTTTTCAAATAATTCTTTTGAATTTTTATATGTATTCACACGTCCCTGTTTTATATCTTCCATTGCTAAATCTAATCCGTTTTTTTTCGGTTTTACTTGTGTAAAACTCCAATTTAAAGCCTTAGATATTGACTTTAATACCAAAGATTGCTCGGAAGGTACTGTTACAATCCACTGATTTTGCATTACCATTGTTGCCATAATTGCACATATTTACTGTTTAACAATGCAAATATACGAAACTATAATTGTCTGAACTATGATAATATGATTTTTTTGATTATCATGATTTAAAAAATCACAGAAATCATCATAATCACTTTAAAATCTTGGTTCAGACAACAAAAAAGCCGATTCTTGCGAACCGGCTTTTTTGTATTTTTAATCAACTATTGATTATTTTTTCAAGAATAATGTTGTTTTTGCAGTACTTTGTGTTCCGCTAAAAGTAGCCAATTGACCAGCTCTGATTTCTTTTGTTTCTCCCACAATATATAACAATAAGGTTGCGCCTGTATTTGCCGATGCCTCAACACCCGTAATTGTAGTAAGAGAAGCTGTTAAGAATGATTTTCCATCGTAGCTAATTTCCGCTGTAATACCATCACTAAAAGTTACTTTGTAACCTTTGTTACCCGGCAATACACTCGCAATTTTGAAAGTGCCTTTTTCTACACCATCATATTTGTAATTGTACACATCACCTTCAGCTGCTATGAAAGAAGTTACAGCTTTTGTCCAGTCGAGTACGGGGTCTCCACCACCACCATTTTCGTTATTGATAGTGAAGTTTTTAGTAATTTTTTCAGTTTTATCGTTATTATAAACGATTAATCTGTAATTACCCGGAGTTAGACCTGTTATAACAGTGTTGCCGTTTTTAACAAGAGCGTCCAATTGAGTTTTCCAAGTAGCAGAAATGTTTGATTCATTATCGCCATCAATTGACCATAATTCTACTGTTTTAGCTTCTGTTTGCTCTAAAAGAACTTTTCCTGTTGCATGGTCTTGAACTGTTACTGATGCTGACAAACCGTCTGTTCCGTTGCCACCACAAGAACTAAAGAAACCTAATGCTGCTACGCAAGCAGCCAAAATGATTGAATTGATTTTTTTCATTGTTTTAAAAAATTTAGTTAATAATTAATTGTTTTTGTTTGTTTTAGTTAAAAATATTTATTGTTTAAGTTTTTCTATTTTTTAAAATGTAATATATAATTGTGTGCGTTACTTCCTATTTTCATTTCCACAGTTTTAGTGGCGGTTAGGATTGTATTATTTTTCATGCGCCACAGTTTAAATACTATTTCTTCGGGTTCTTCAAGTTCTTCGTTCGTTTCGCCATGCACTACCGATGAAATTGTGCTTTTGCCGTTTATTACCAGTACCGGCGCTACCATTCTACATTCGCCGTTGATAAAAGCTCCAACAACATCGCCTTGCGTGGCTGCTTTGTTACCAATTCGCACTTCTGCCGAAAATAACATTGATTGCGTGTAATTTACTCGTTCCCAGCCGTGTTGTGCACTTAGATAAGCAGGCAGGCAAACAAATATAAGCAATATGAATTTTTTCATAAGACTTTTTTGCTAATTGGTTGCGCAAACATATATATATTTATTGAAAAAAAAATTAAAATCAATAAAAATTTTTATTTTGTTGATAAATATTATGAAAAAATATGATGTAGAGCATTGTTTACAGGTATTAGGGAATAGGTGTTAGGATTTAAGGATACATTCCCTTGTTGAATCGTCGGCTTGTTTCTTTGCCCACTTAATAATTTCTCCCGCAATATGCAGTCCAAAAATAGCAGTAATGTGCATCAACGAGCCGTTTACCCGTTTTTGAGTGTTATCAACTGTGTGCAATTCGTGTCCTTCGTCGGTTTGCTCCATACTATACACGCACAAAAAATCACGTTGGGGCAGTTCGCCTTTGCGTATGAGTTTGCGCAGGCGGCGGGCAAAAAGGCAGTTTTTTACTTTCCAAAACGGGGCAACGGCAACCATGCTTGCTTCTATTTTGCGTGCGGCACCCATTGATGAAATAAAAAACGCACCGGTTTTGCAGGCTTCGCGGATTAAATGGATTTTATTGTGAACGCTGTCGATGGCATCTATTATTATATTGTATTCATGCAAATGAAATGTGTCGGAATTTTCGGGGGTAAATGTTTCGCAGCGTTCGGTAATAGTGGCTTCGGGATTAATGTCGAGCAAGCGTTGTTTGAGAGCTGTAGTTTTTGCCATGCCAAGCGTGCTGTGCAGTGCCGGCGCTTGGCGGTTGACATTGCTTAGCGCAACTGTATCGTAATCCACAAGTGTGAGGTTGTAAAATCCGCTGCGCACCAAGGCTTCGGCGCACCAACTGCCTACGCCGCCTATGCCGAATATAATTATACGCATGGTTCGCATGCGTTCCATGGTGGTGGCGCCGAGTAGCATTTCGCTTCTTTGGAATTGTTCGGGGGGCATAATAATTGAATAATTGAGTAATTGAATAATTGAAAATATAAGAGGGTTGTTTAGTAATGTGAAATAAAAAACTTGTAACAGTTTACTATTACGGTGCTACGCACCTCGTGTTGCATTTATGTATTTTTACTACAAAGATTAGCGGTGCTCTGCACCTTTAAATGCAGACGAAAAAGTTGCGTAGCAACGTAATATTTGTAGTATAAATGTTTGTTGTCAGCAAGGTGCAGAGCACCGTAATATTGTTATAAGTTTTTTCAAAAAAGGATTATCAAAACCTGATTTACACCTGATTTTTTCACAAAACAACCTAAGTAACAAAAGTAATATCTCTCTCAACCTGATTACCTGATTTTTCAGTTAGAAAATATTTTTAGAAGCACTCTTTACATTTATATTTGCGACATTGAAACACCAATTCAATGGCATCAACCATATTTTCTTTCAGTTCACGGAGTGTGGGTGCTTGCGATATTGCCTCGGGAACTTCTTCACATTGCCCCGAATACCACCCATCGGCATTTTTTGTATATCTGAATGTATATTCCATTGTTGTATTCTTGTTTAACAATGCAAATGTATGATATTTTTTGTGGAAAATCAATATTTTTAGAAATATTCTTACATTATCTCTGCGAAGAGCAAATAGCTGCGAAGAACGACCCTGCGAAGAGAAAAATCCTGCGAACACCCACTTCTGCGAACATAAAACCCGCATATTTTCACCACCCCATCTTCGCCCGCTCCCCACAAGGCTTTTAAGTATTTTTCCCACAGTGAAAATTTTCCATTTCCAAGTAAAAACAATAATTTTTTTCAACAATTTGCAAAAAAGTGTTAAAAAGTGTTAAAAAGTGGAAAATTATGTTATATATTTGTAGAAATTTTTCAAAAAAATCGAAATGCTTACGTTTATAGGCGAACATAGTAGTAAAATTGACCCGAAAGGCAGGGTTTCTCTTCCGGTGCAACTCAAACGGCAGTTTGGCAAGCCCGACGAAGAGTTGCGCTTTGTGTTGAAAAAAAGCACGTTCAAACCGTGTTTGGAGCTACACCCTATGGACACATGGCAGTTTATGATGGAGCGATTGACGAAAAAACTAAATCCTGTTTTCAATAAACAACACAATGCGTTTCTCACGCAATTCAGCAAAGGCACTTCGGAAGTGTCGCTCGATGGATTGAGCCGCATTTTGATAAACAAAAACTTGTGCGACCTTGCCGGTTTCGACAAAGAAATTGTGTTTTTGGGTGTGGGAACGGTTATTGAATTGTGGGATAAACAAAAATACACGTCGCCGGAATGTGAAATGAGCCAGGAGGATTTTGAAAACCTGGCAGGCGAAATTTTTGATGCTGATTTTAATTTATATGAATAGGAGGAGCAAGCATGGAATATCACAACCCGGTGTTGCTTCCCGAAAGCATTGAAAATTTGGCGATAAATCCAAATGGAGTTTATATTGATGCCACTTTTGGCGGCGGCGGTCATTCAAAAGAAATACTAAAACGCCTGCAAAACGGTCATTTATACGGTTTCGACCAAGATGACGATGCACGGCAAAACATTCCCGACAGCAAAAATTTTACGTTTGTTCATCATAATTTCCGTTACATTCGTCATTTTATGCGCTACTACGGCGTGGAGCAGGTCGATGGCATTTTGGCGGATTTAGGCGTTTCGTCGCACCACTTTGATACGCCCGAACGGGGGTTTTCGTTTCGTTTCAATGCTCCGCTCGATATGCGTATGGACAAAAAAATGAAACTCTCAGCAGCTACTATTATTAATACGTATGACGAAATTGATTTACGCCGGATTTTTAAAGAATACGGCGAAATTGCAAATGCCTACAAACTTGCGCAAATTATTGTGCGCGAACGGGAAATTACCCCAATTGAAACCACCGAACAACTGAAAAATATAGGAAAACGCCTAACTAATCCCAAAACAGAAACAAAATATTTATCGCAAATATTTCAAGCCCTGCGCATTGAGGTAAACGATGAAATGAGCGTTTTGCGTGATTTCCTGCAAGCCGGTCTTGCCGTTTTGAAACCCGGCGGCAGGTTTGTGGTTATTACCTATCATTCGCTTGAAGACCGTATGGTAAAGATTTTTTTTAAAACGGGGAATTGCAGCGGAGTGGTGGAAAAAGATTTTTTCGGGAATATAAAAACGCCGTTTGAACTTGTGCATAAAAAGGCGATTGTGCCAACGGAGGAGGAAATTGAAGTTAATAATAGAGCTCGGAGTGCTAAATTACGGGTAGCCAGCCCCCTAAATCCCCCTCAAGGGGGACTTGGAGCAGTGGCTAATCCCATAGGTTTGCACAATGAACGAAGAAAGATGATTTAAAATAAAAGATAAAGCTTAAAAATTAAAACAGTACTAACAATTAAACCACTGAGCCAAAAGTCCCCCTTGAGGGGGATTTAGGGGGCTTTTTAGAAATGAAAACAATAAAATTACTAATAATAGGATTAACTCTTTCGCTATTTGCAAATGGGCAAACCATAAAAATTCAAGGTGGAACTTCGATTTCAAAATTGAATTTGGAAGTATTTGATAACACAGCGTTTAATAACACCCTGATTGGTTATTCTTTTTTTGTGGGCATGGATTATTTTGATAAAAAATATTGTAATCTGTCGAGCAACATTGGTATGTTCAGGAGAGGTGGCAAACATGACATTCCGGCATATGATGAAAATGGCGACCCATTGGACTGGAGTGTTACGGGAAAAATCACATTAGATTATGTATCGTTAAACACCATGATTGATTTGAAATACCCAATAAAAGAAAAATTTTCGCCATTTATTAGTGTTGGTCCTCGATTAGATTATTTGGCAGCGAGTAATCTCATTACCGATGCAGGAAAAGAATTTGGAATAAAAAAAGAGAAAATAAATGGTTATGAAAATTTTGCATTCGGATTGTTGTGCGGCGCAGGATTGCGCTACGATATTTCAAATTTTCAATTTGGTGTGCGAACCGATTACTATGTGGATTTTACAAAGATAGCAAAGGTAAATGCAACAAATCTTGCAGAAATAACGGCAAATACTTTCACCATTAATTTGACTTTGGGCTACAAATTAAATAAAAAATAAAAAACAAAACATACAAAATAAAACCGTACTAATTATTAAACCACAATTCCAAAAGTCCCCCCTGAGGGGGATTTAGGGGGCTGATTATGAAAGAAGGAATAGACGAACCCAAAAAACAACCCAAAGAAAAAAAATCTTCGGGAACTGCGATTGGCTCAATGGCTCGAAACGCTATTGCCGGCGATTTCCTTGCCAATGAAAAAATCGACAAGCATATTTACTTCATTCTGTTTATTGTGGCATTGGCAATTGTGTATATAGGTCTTGGCAATCAGGTAGATGCTGCTTCGCGAGCTGCCGACAAAAAGGAAGCGCAAATAAAAGAACTGAGAGCTATATACATATCGAAATACCGAAAACTGAACGAACAACGAACCGCAATGCAAATAAAAGAACTTATAGAAAAAAATAATATTGATTTAAAAGAATTGAAAGAACCACCTTTCATTATTTCAACTGATGGAAATAAATAAAGAATTATCGGCACGTTACCTGTTAGTATGGATTTTGATTACGATTTTTGGTATTGCAATCGTAGTCAGGGTGCTTTCTTTGCAATTTTTTTCAGCCGAAGGCAGTGCGTTGCGTGAAAAACAACAACAAAAGAGTACCAAACTCAAAGAGCCTGCACGGGGAATTATTTATTCGCGCGACGGCAAAGAATTGGCAATTGCAGTACCAATATATAAAGTGGCGTTGGATTACAGAGCGATAGAAAAAGACAGCACATTTGAAAATAACAAACACGCGCTTGCCGATAGTCTCGCCCGAATGTTCGGCAAACCAAAATCACATTATTTGCAGTTGCTCGAAAAAGCAAAAAAAACCAACAATATAGCATATCTTCATACAAATTATGTTGATTACGACATATACAACCGTATGATAAAATTCCCGATTTTGAAACACGGCAAAAACAAAGGCGGATTGAACGTAGAAGAGAAATTTAAACGCGATTACCCCTACAACAATATTGCCCGACGCACCATTGGTAATTTTATAATATCCGACGGTAAACCTGTGAGCGAATATGGTTTGGAACTCCATTTCGACAAAGAATTGAGAGGAAAAGCGGTGGAAATCGACACTCTTGTGAACGCCGACAAACAAAAACAACCAACCAACGGCTACGATATAATAACCAATTTAGATGTGGGCATACAAAGCATAACGCACGAAGAATTGCTCAAAGCACTGCGCGAAAAAAAAGCCGAATGGGGTTGCGCCATTGTAATGGAAACCAAAACAGGTGCAATTCTTGCCATGACCAATTTGGCACGCGCCGAAAAAGATACTTCCTATACCAAATATTCCGAAGCAGTACGCAATTTTGCCGTAGAAGAACGCCGCGACCCGGGTTCTACCATAAAACTGCCCTCGCTTATAATTGCGCTTGCCGACGGTGCTATAACACTGGACGACACTATTCGTGTTAAAACCGACGGTAACGGACATGCTACGTACTATAACAAAGGTGTAAGAACTCAAGTGCGCGATTGGGACTGGTTCATAAAAGGATATTACAATAAAAAAATGACCGTGCGCGATGGGTTTGCCTATTCATCGAATTTGATTATAAGTAAAGTTATTTACGATAATTATGTGAGCCACCAAAAAAGCGAGGATTATTATAATCGCATGAAACTTATGGGGCTTTACAATAAAACCGGCATTGACCTGCCAAAAGAGGCTAATCCCGATATAAAAGATTTTGCTAATTGGGACGGCGGCACGCTCATACAAATGTCGTACGGCTACGAATTATCGCTTACTCCGTTGCAAATTCTCACATTTTACAATGCCGTGGCAAACAACGGCAAAATGATGAAACCCTATTTGGTACGGGAAATTAAAAACGGCTCCGAAGTTGTGCGGAAAATCAAACCCGAAGTGCTCAATGCGTCTATTTGCAACAAAAAAACACTTGATTTGGCAAAAGAATTACTGCTCAGTGTGGTAGAAACTCCAAAAATAGGAACAGCAAAAGAAATAAAAAACGATAATTATAGAATTGCAGGAAAAACAGGTTCAGCACAAACCTATAATGAGAATACCGGTGGATTCGATGGTAATATTCGAGGTTCGTTTTGCGGTTATTTTCCTGCCGATGCGCCTAAATATACCTGCATAGTGGTTATACAGGGTGCGCCGAAGGGTCTTCCGGTAGGCGGCGGTGTAGTTGCCAAAATTTTCAAAAAAATATCAGACCGCATATATTACAGCGACCACGAATTGCGCAATCAAATGAATGTAGATGCAGGCAAATTTGTGAAAATTCCGGATTCGTACAACGGTTATGAACGTGATTTTACCGGAATATTCAAATTGCTGAATTTACCGCAAGCGCAAACAATCACACGGGGCGAATGGGTGCAAACCGCCGTAGAGGAAAATAAAATGTACTACACCGCTGTAAATGTAGTCGACAGAAGTGAAAAAATTACGCCTAATTTAAAAGGAATGGGAATGCGCGATGCCGTGTATTTAGCCGAAAATGCAGGATTGAGAGTAAAATGTGTGGGTTATGGAAAAGTTGTAACGCAATCTATTGTAGCCGGAACGCCAACAAAAAATTATAGTGAAATAACGCTTGAATTTCGATAGACTATGGAAAAAGATTTACATATAAACCCCGAAAACTCATCTCTTCCGTCATTCCTGCGAAGGCAGGAATCTCCTACAAAAGGAGAGAGGCAGAATAGTCAATCTCTCATTTTGGAGGAGATGCTGAAACAAGTTCAGCATGACGGTCTAATTATAGGCAATCCGTCTATTGAAATCCACGGCATAGAAACCAACTCAAAAAATTGCATGGCAAGCTTTGCCTTTGTTGCCCAACGAGGCGTTGCCGTTGACGGACATACATTTATAGAAAAAGCAATAGAAAACGGCGCAACTGCCATTGTGTGCGAGGAAATTCCTGCAATCACCAATCCAAATATTTGTTACGTGCAAGTAGAAAATTCAGCCGCTGTTTGCGGCAAACTTTTGAAAGCGTTTTATGAAATAGATTTCACGCAATTGCAAGTTGTGGGCGTAACCGGCACAAACGGAAAAACCACTGCCGCTACCCTTCTCTATCAAGTATTTACGCAGTTGGGTTATACATGCGGATTGATTTCTACGGTGTGCAATTATACAGGTACGGAAAAATCGGAAGCAACGCACACCACACCCGATACGGTGCAATTATACCGTTTGTTCCACGCCATGCAGCAAGCCGGTTGCACGCATTGTTTTATGGAAGTGAGTTCGCATGCCATTCATCAGCAACGCATTAGCGGCATTGATTTCACAGGTGCAATTTTTACAAACCTCACGCAAGACCATTTAGATTATCACAAAACTTTTGCGGAATATTTACGAGTGAAAAAACAGTTTTTCGATAATTTGTCGACTTCGGCATTTGCGCTTGTGAACAACGATGATAAAAACGGGCAGGTAATGCTGCAAAACACTCGTGCAAAAAAATACAGCTATTCGCTGAAAAGCATGAGCGATTTTAAATGCAAAATCATTGAAAGTCATATTGGTTGCACTCTGTTACAGATAGACGGCACGGAAGTATGGACGAAATTTATAGGCGCGTTCAATGCCTACAATTTACTTTCGGTGTACGCCGCAGCCATACTTTTGGGCGAAGACAAACAGGAAGTGTTGCAAATTATAAGTATGCTTACACCGGTTGAAGGTCGCACACAATTTTACCGAAATGCAGCCGGACTAACCGCCGTAATCGACTACGCCCACACACCCGATGCACTCGAAAATATTTTAACAACACTCAAAAAACTCTGCACGGCTGATAATAAATTAATAACCGTAGTAGGCGCAGGCGGCAACCGCGATACCGCCAAACGTCCGCTTATGGGTGCAATTTCTGCACAATTGAGCGACACCGTTATTCTCACTTCCGACAATCCGAGAGATGAAAACCCTGCCTGCATTGCTATACAAATGTTAGACGGTATTCCTACCGAAGAACGTTCAAAAGTGATTACCATACTCGACCGCAAAGAGGCAATTCGCACGGCTACCATGTTTGCCAAACCAACTGATATTATTCTTATTGCCGGAAAAGGACACGAAACGTATCAGGAAATTTTGGGAGTAAAACATCATTTTGATGATAAGGAGGTTGTGCAGGAAATTTTCAATATGCCAATAAAATAATACGACAATATGACAATTAGAAAATTAAACAATTAACACATTCATTCATTAAAATATTGGCACATTGGCATATTGTCCAATTGGCATATTAAAATCAAACCACTAAAAATATATGTTATACTATCTATCAACCCTCCTCCAAGACCTCAACATCCCCGGCATGGGCGTGTTCAATTATTTAACTTTCCGCAGTGGCGGCGCGTTTATAACCTCGCTTATTATTACCATTATTTTTGGTAAATATGTGATTCAATTTTTGCAAAAAAAGCAAATGGGCGAAATTGTGCGTGATTTGGGTTTGGAAGGGCAAATGCAGAAAAAAGGCACGCCAACTATGGGCGGCGTGTTGATTTTGGGGGCAATTATTATTCCTACATTGCTGTTTGCCAAATTGAGCAATGTATATATTCTGCTGCTGCTTTTTACCACCGTGTGGTTTGGTTTCGTGGGTTTTTTCGACGATTATTTGAAAAAAATAAAAGGCAACAAAGACGGACTTGCCGGTAAATGGAAAATTTTAGCGCAGGTTATACTTGGTTTGTGCGTGGGTTTAACCCTGTATTTGAGCAACGATGTGGTGGTTGTGAAAAAAGCAACCGTACAAAATGTAACCGAAATACAAAAAGGCAAGCATTATGCCGACGATAATATAGAACAAACTCGCGCTCAACGTTTTGGCGAAAAATCGACAAAATCGACCATTCCATTTTTGAAAAACAATGAATTTGACTACAAATGGTTTGTGAGTTTTATGGGCGACAAAGCGCAAATGTTTGCGTGGATTGTGTTTGTAATAGCCGTAATATTTATTACCACCGCCGTATCGAACGGCGTAAATCTTACCGACGGTTTGGACGGACTTGCCGCCGGAACAACGGCAATTGTGGGCGTGGTGCTGGGCATACTTGCCTATCTTTCAGGTAATATTTTCTATGCCGATTATTTGAATATTATGTACATTCCCCATTCCGGCGAAATGGTGGTGTTTGCAAGCGCATTTATTGGCGCCACGCTGGGATTTTTGTGGTACAATTCCTTTCCTGCACAAATATTTATGGGCGATACAGGCAGTTTAGCCTTGGGTGGAATTATCGGCGTGTTTGCCGTTCTTATTCGCAAAGAGTTGTTGTTGCCGATTTTGTGCGGTATATTTTTTATGGAAAGCCTCTCGGTTATAATACAGGTAACATATTTTAAACACACCAAGAAAAAATACGGTGAAGGACGGCGCATTTTCCTTATGACACCCTTTCATCATCATTATCAGAAAAAAGGTTTGCCCGAATCGCGCATTGTAGCTCGGTTTTGGATTATAGCTCTTTTACTTGGCGCTTGTGCTTTGATAACATTAAAACTTAGATAAAAAAGCCCCCTAAATCCCCCTCAAGGGGGACTTGGGGAAGTGCGAACTCCGAAGGGTAGGAAAAAATAGAAGAATTGAAAAACAAAAAAATATAAAACAATTTAAAAATCAAAAAAATGATAGAAGAAATAACACAAGAAAACCAATTCCCAGCAAAGACAAGAATTAGGTATGTCTTAATTATCATTTTGCTGACAGTGTTCAACATTTTTGCGTTTACATTTTTTGTTCACGGTAAAGATTTTGAAAAAGATATAATGGGAAATTTCACAAACGCATTGACGACTTTTGTATTTGCCTTACCTATTTTAAGTTTAATAATTGGACTTATTGTTGCCCTTTTCACGTACAAACAATTGGAGTACAAAAAGAAATATTTTCGTTCATTTTTATTAACACTTGGAAGTATCAACGTTTTATTCGCAATAGGACTTTTTCTAACAATTGTAATGAAACTTTTAGGTTATCCTCTCTCATCTATTTGATAAAAGAAAAAATAAGACACAAGTTAAAAAGATAAAAAAATAAAACAGTGAATAACAAACAACTCATAGTAATACTCGGAGCCGGCGAAAGCGGTGTTGGTGCGGCAATTTTGGCGCAGCAGCAGGGTTTTGATGTGTTTGTGAGTGATGCCGGAGCTATTGCCGAAAACTATAAAACGCAATTGCAAGAGCGGAATATAGAATTTGAAGAAGGCTCGCATGAGAGGGTGTTGGAAATTATCGCTAACGCCACCGTAGAGACGCAATGCATTGCGTCTCTACAAATTGAGGTCATCAAAAGCCCCGGCATACCCGAAAAAGCACCGATTATTCAAGCAATTCGTAAAGCAGGAATACCTATAATTTCGGAATTGGAATTTGCCGCTCGCTACACCGATGCAAAATTAATTTGTATTACCGGCAGCAATGGAAAAACCACAACTACTATGCTTACCTATTATATATTGCAACAAGCAAGATTAAATGTTGGGTTGGGTGGAAATGTAGGAAAAAGTTTTGCCTTACAGGTTGCCGAAGAAAACAAATCAACAAATCAACAAATTAACAAATCAACAAAATACTACGTCTTAGAAATCAGCAGCTTCCAACTCGACGACATGTACAATTTCAAAGCCGATATTGCAATTCTGCTCAACATAACTCCCGACCATTTAGACCGTTACGAGTACAATTTTCAAAATTATGTAAATTCAAAAATGCGGATTTTACAAAATATGACCGCCAACGACACCATTATTTTTTGCGCCGACGATGAAGTGCTTGTGCAAGAAATGCAAAAACACACAACGAAAGCCAAAGTACTTAGTTACACAACGAAAAACGACAATACAAAACAAGGTTTCTTAAGTCCCCCTAAGGGGGATTTAGGGGGCTTAATTACCATACAAAACACTGAAACACTTTTAATAGACCCTAACAGTATGCAACTTCAAGGAATACACAATTACGGAAATTCAATGGCAGCAGCCATTGCCGCACAAACAATTAATATAAAAAGCGAAGTTATTCGCGAAAGTTTGCAAACATTTGCAAGCGTGGAACACCGGCTTGAAAAGCTGCCGTTTACCGTGCGCGGCGTAGAATATATAAACGACAGCAAGGCAACAAACGTAAATTCCACATGGTATGCCCTCGAAAGCATGACCGATAACGTGATTTGGATTGCCGGCGGAACCGACAAAGGCAATGAATATGAAACATTGTTCGATTTGGTTTCAGAAAAAGTGAAAGCCTTGATTTGTTTGGGAGTTGATAATACAAAATTGATTGAAAGTTTTAACGGTCGAGTACCGGTATTGGTTGAAACAAAAAGTATGCAAGAAGCCGTTGAAAAAGCCTACGAACTTTCACAAAAAGGCGATACGGTATTGCTTTCTCCGGCTTGTGCGAGTTTTGATTTGTTTAAGAATTATGTAGATAGAGGGGTGCAGTTTAAAAATGAAGTGAGGAATCTTTAAGGTCAAAAATTTTGACCGCAAATTAAAAAAAAACGATATAAGACACTGAAATACAATAACTGGTGGAAAATTTCCACCAGTTCATAAAAAAGATAAAAACAATAGGTAGTCGAAAATTTCGACCACCTTAAAAAAAAGATAAAACATGGAATTAGTAAAATATAA
This sequence comes from Bacteroidota bacterium, assembly GCA_009786075.1. GTDB lineage: Bacteria > Bacteroidota > Bacteroidia > Bacteroidales > UBA1715 > WQTX01. The sequence continues at coordinate 25,559 of WQTX01000009.1, forward strand.
CGATGTAAACGATAAAATTATATTGCTCCGCAATCAGCCTATTTTATTGGACTGCGATGTGGCGGCATTGTATGGCGTGGAAACAAGGGACATAAATAAAGCTGTAAAAAATAATCCACAAAAATTTCCCGAAGGATATATTTTTTCAGTGCAAAGTGCTGAAAGACAGCAACTGGTCAAAAATTTTGACCGGTTCGATAATCTTAAACATTCGATAAGCACAAAAGCCTTCACAAAAAAAGGCTTATACATGCTCGCCACAATTCTAAAAAGCCCAATAGCAACACAAACCACCATTGCCATAATCGAAGCTTTCGACAAAATGCAAGAAATGTCGGCATCAATAGTAGAACTGATGAAAGACCACGAAAATGAACAAAAACAAAAAACGCTCATACAAAAAGGCGAAGAATTATTTGGCGAAATCATAGGAACTGCCTTAGACACGGTAGATACCGAAACGAGTTTTGAACTCAACCTTGCTGCATTTAAAATAAAACATACTGTGAAACGGAGTAAAAAAGAACATGGATAAAAATAGATAAAACGCTACGCTGATAAATTGTGCTATGCACGATAAATTTTATCGCCGCAGGCATTTATCAGCAAAGCGTTTTATCGCGAAGCATTTATCAAAAAAAATTTAAGCATGAAAATTTTAACCGACATATTCAAAATAAAATTAGAAGGTGACAAAGTAATTTGGCGTATCTTCTTCATTTTCGCGATTTTATCGTTGCTTGCGGTATATACAGCTTCGTATATGAAAGCATCGAGAGGCGGCGGCATTGATAAAGCGGCTTTTGATATGCTCATAAAACATTTTGTGGGTTTTGTTATCGGCTTCGCAGTTATGTATTTTGTGCACAAACGCGATTATCGTATTATTTTCCGCTGGTCGAATATTATTCTTGCTGTTAGTTTTATACTTGTTTTGCTGTTGCACATGGGGTTTGGGGTGTCCAAAAACGAGGCGGTGCGATGGGTAAATTTATATGGTCTGTCGTTTCAGCCGGGCGAAGTTGCCAAATTTGCACTTATTGTATTTATTGCAAAGCAACTCGCTATGAACCAAAAAGATATTGGCAATAAAAAGAAAGTGCTATACCCCATTGCTATTGTTACGTTTATCATGGTTGCTTTGTTGTGGAAATCGGGATTTTCTACCGTGCTGTTTTTGATTTTGATAGCATTTGTAATGCTTATTTTGGGACGTTTGCCGTGGAAACAAATATTTGCAATCATTGGAATTGGCTGTGCTGCCGGAATGATTGTACTTGGGTTGGCACTCAAAAGTCCCGATACTTTGGGCAATCGAGGAGGAACTATACAAACACGTTTGACCTCATTTGCACCGAAGTTGAAACCATACGCCAAAATTGTAACAACGTTAAGCGATAAAGAAAACAGTTTGCAACAAGACTACGCAAAAACCGCCGTAGCCTTAGGAAAAACACCTGCCGGACCGGGCAATAGTGTCATGAAAAAACGTGTACCCGAAGCCGAAAGCGATTTCATATTCTCAATTATTATTGAAGAATATTCGGCTCTTGCGGCATTGTTGCTTGTGGGTTTATACATTGCCTTGCTTTTTCGTGCCGGACGTATTATGCAAAAATGCGAATATTCATTTCCGGCATTGCTGGTTATGGGATTGGCATTTTATATTGTATTTCAAGCATTTATACACATGGGAATTAACGTGGCGCTTTTGCCGGTAACGGGGCAAACGTTGCCGTTTATCAGTTGGGGAACTACTTCGTTGATTGTTTCGTGCTTGTCGTTGGGAGTGATTTTGAGTATTAGTAAGGAAGTGCAGCCACAAAAAGCACAGCCCCCTAAATCCCCCTCAGGGGGACTTGAAGAAGTGAAAACTCCGAAGGGTAAGAAAAAAACGGAAGAGGCAGAAACAGAAGAAATTGTAGAACAAATAGACAATAAGACAGAAGACTAATAGACACAAGACAAAAACAAATTGTGTCCACAGTGTGGACACAATTGACAGAAAAACATGAAAGGAATTTTGAAAAACAAAACTGAATAATAACCACAGCTCAAAAAGTCCCCCTTGAGGGGGATTTAGGGGGCTTTTAAACTAAAAGAAATGGAAAACGATGTATTAATTTGTCAAAGTTGCGGAATGCCTATGAAATCGGCACAAGATTTCGGTACGAATGTGGACGGAAATCCCAATCAGGAGTATTGTAATTATTGCTATCAAAACGGAGCATTTACCCGCACTGTTACGATGGAAGAAATGATGGAAACCAACCTGCAATTCCTCGACCATTGGAATAAAGAAACAGGGAATAATTTTACGCCCGATGAGGCTCGTCCGATTTTGCGGGAGTTTTTAGGTACTTTAAAAAGGTGGAAATCTTAAATCAATCTGAATTGTGTAGACACTGTCGACACAATTGGCGGAAAACATGTAATAATTTAAAAAGTGTACTCAGTGAGTACACAATTCAGAAAAAACGAATTGTCGCGACAGTGTCGCGACAATTGACAACAAAAACAAATAAACTATTTTTTAGAAGAAAGTAGTGATGAAAATGATGATGAGGATTAAAAAGACAAAGCCCCCTAAATCCTCCCCCCTCAAGGGGGACTTGAAGAAGTACGAACCCCGAACGGTAGGAAAAAGAAGAAAAATAAACAATAACAGAAAAGACACAAGTTGCAATAAACAAAGAAAGATAAATCTATAAAAATAATTATTATGGACGAAAAGGAAAAAATAGAATTTGAAGAATCATTAGCATTGAGAAATTTAGAACTTAATCTCTTTTGGCAAAGAAGTTGGTTTTTTGGAGCATTATTGTTAGCAGTGGTTTCAGGTTATTTTGTCAATATTGAAAAAGGACCATTTGTACCACCAATATGCGTTTCATTTTTATTGGTGCTAATTTCGTTGTTTCAAAGTTTAATGAACAGAGGGAGCAAATATTGGCAAGAAAGGTGGAAACATTATACACAAGATATAGAAAAATCAATAAGGATAAATGTATTAAAAACAGAGATGCCTAACAGTAAGGAACGCAAAAAAATTGATAAGGACATAACAGATAAAAAGGAAAATTTTCTCACTAAATCTCGAAAATTTTCGGTTTCAAAATTAACAATTTTAGTTTGGGATATTATTTGTTTATGTTCTTTTATGTTGTGGGGACATGATATTTTCAGAATATTTTCTTCTCCAAATATTGATTGTTACTTTACTGTGAAAATTGTCGGATTTCATTTGATTATTGGAATTTATATCTTCCTTTTTTGGTGGAGAGGAAGAGTATTTGAAAACATCAACAAACAAAATAATTAAACCACAGCTCAAAAAGTCCCCCCAGAGGGGGATTTAGGGGGCTGACTTTTTAAAACATAAAGCTATGAGAGTAATAATAAGCGGCGGCGGCACAGGCGGACATATTTTTCCGGCAATTTCAATAGCCGAAGAACTGAAACGGCAAGACCCGAAAATTGAGATTTTGTTTGTGGGTGCAAACAATCGTATGGAAATGGAAAAAGTGCCGCAAGCGGGCTACAACATTGTGGGTCTGCCTATTAGCGGATTTGAACGCAGTTTGTCGTTCAAAAATATGAGAACTATCAAAAATATTTTTCAAAGTTTAAGCCGTGCGAAAAAAATCATCAAAGATTTTCATCCCAATATTGCTGTGGGCGTGGGCGGTTACGCAAGTGGTCCAATGCTTTTTGCGGCGCAACGTACCGGTATTCCTACACTCATTCAAGAGCAAAATTCATACGCCGGTCTTACCAATAAAATTTTGGGCAAACGTGTTCAAAAAGTGTGCGTTGCCTACGATAATATGACCAAATTTTTCAAACCCGAACGTATTGTTTTTACCGGCAATCCGGTGCGTCCGGCTATTCAAAATATAAACTGCACCCGTGCGCAAAGCGAGGCGTTTTTTGATTTGGACAGTACGAAAAAAACTATTTTGGTTGTTGGCGGCAGTTTGGGCGCTCGCACTATCAATCAAAGCATTGCGACGAGTTTAGAGGAATTTGCAAAAGCAGGCGTACAGGTAATTTGGCAAACAGGCAAATTATTTTTTGCACAAGCGCAAGAAATGGCGAAAAACTACGAAAACATCAAAGTTTTTGATTTTATAAAAAATATGGATTTGGCGTTTACCGCCGCCGATGTGATTGTTTCACGAGCAGGTGCGGGAACGATTTCGGAACTGTGCATTGTGGGCAAGCCCTGCATTTTTGTGCCTTCGCCAAATGTTACCGAAGACCACCAAACGCACAATGCGCTTGCGCTTGTAAACAAACAAGCCGCTTTGCTTGTGAAAGACGGCGAGGCTCGTGAGAAATTGTGCACCACCACACTTAATCTTTTAAACAACGAAAAACAAATGACAGAACTTGCACAAAATATTAAAACACTTGCAATTCCTAATGCGGCGGAACGGATTGTGAATGAGATATTTGGGTTGGTACAGAAACAATTTGCGTAAATATGAATTTATGATACAAAAGACAACAAATAAAATGATTTTACAGGTAACACTTTTTGTTTTTATCACGCTCGTTTTGACCGTGGCATTTGCGATTATTCAACAAAAGACGGGGTTGAGTTTCGAGAAAATTTCATTACCTCAATTAGCCCCGGCAGTTGTGGTCTTGATTTTATTTTTCATTTTCAAAAACTTGCCTGCACGAATAAACTTGAATTTTGACAAAGTCATTTTGACAAAATCGTTGCTGGCACTCGCAGTTCCTGCATTTTTGTTTGCAATTGCTTTTTTTATTGGTAAGTACTTAAATCTGAATGTGAAAATTACAGAAAATTTGTCAACTCTTTTACCTGTAATGATTACCGGAATGGTAATTGGCGCATTTGCCGAAGAAATTGGTTGGAGAAGTTTTTTACAGCCAATTTTAGAGAAGAAAAATTCAGTTTTAGTCGCTTCAATATTGGTTGGAGTTATTTGGGGACTTTGGCACGTTGGACATTACAAAAGCGGACTTTTATTTATGACAGGTTTTCTTCTGTTTACAATTTCAGCGTCAATAATTATTGCGTACTTATTGCGAGGCACAGAATATAATTTGATTATTTCCGCCATTTTCCATTTGTCTATAAATGTCTGTTTTTTGGTTTTCTTTCATAACTCAATGGCAGACAGCAAATTTATGTTAGTGAATGGACTTGTTTGGCTAATCCCTGCAATTGGAATTGTAGTTTTGACAGGAAAAGACTTGATAAGGATTTATTAAAAAAGAATATAAATGAACAACAACATAACAACATATTATTTTCTTGGCATTGGCGGCATTGGAATGAGCGCTTTGGCTCGGTATTTCAATGCCAAAGGTTTTTGTGTTATGGGTTATGACCGCACGTGTACGCCTTTGACTTTGGAATTGGAATGTGAGGGGATTGATATTCATTACAGCCCGCAAGTTCCGTCGGTGTGTTGTAGAGACGCAATGCATTGCGTCTCTACGCCGGAAAACACAATCGTTGTATATACCCCTGCCGTTCCCGAAGATTTTGAAGAATTTCAATATTTTAAAAATAACGGTTTTACAATGTTGAAACGTGCACAAGTATTAGGCGAAATTACACGCAATAGCAAAGGAATTTGCATAGCCGGAACGCACGGAAAAACTACAACTTCTACAATGACGGCGCATTTGTTATATCAATCGGAAATTGGTTGCAGTGCGTTTTTGGGTGGTGTTTCTAAGAATTATGATACGAATTTGCTCGTAGGGGCGCACCTATGTGTGCGCCCTGACACGGGTACAAACATTGATAATGGATGCGCACACGCCGACAATAAGGGCGCACACGCAGGTGCGCCCCTACGGGAATACGTCGTTATTGAGGCAGACGAATACGACCGTTCATTCCACCAATTAACGCCATACATGGCGTTGATTACCACCGCCGATGCAGACCATTTAGATATTTATGGGACAAAAGAGGAATTTCGTAAAAGTTTTGAAAAATTTGCCTCATTGGTCAAAGAAAATGGTTTTTTGGTTGTAAATGAAAAAGTTGATTTGGATTGTAGAGACGCAATGCATTGCGTCTCTACGTACACGTATGGAATGAACCGCGGCGATTTCCACGCCGAAAATATTACAATCGCAAACGGCGAAATTACCTTTGATTTTGTAACGCCACAAGAAACCATAAAAAACATTCAACTCGGCGTTCCGGTATTAATAAATGTTGAAAATGCTGTAGGAGCTATGGCACTTGCATATTTAGCAGGCGTAAAACCCGAAGAATTACGTAACGCAATGGCAACATTCAAAGGCATAAAACGCCGTTTCGATATTCAAGTAAAAACCGGCAAAATCGTATATATCGACGATTATGCCCACCACCCCGAAGAATTAAAAGCAAGCATTTCGTCAATCAAAGCATTGTACCCAAACAGAAAAGTATGCGGAATTTTCCAACCGCATTTATATTCTCGCACTCGTGATTTTGCACAGGAATTTGGCGCAAGCCTTTCGTTGCTCGACGAACTGATTTTGCTCGATATTTATGCCGCACGAGAATTGCCGATTGAAGGAATTACATCGGACGTGATTTTTGAAAACGTAACAATTGAAAATAAAATGCGAGCGAAAAAAGAAGATGTACTCGATATTTTGAAACGAAAAAATGATATAGATGTGCTGGTAACTTTTGGCGCAGGCAATATTGACCAACTTGTGAAACCGATAACAAATTTAATATGCCAATAAAACAATATGCCAATGTGCCAATAAAATAATAAGACAATTTGAAAATATGACAATTTAAAAATTCGACAATGATGAACATAAAACAATTAAATAATTTACTCATTCAATGTATTGGCACATTGGCATATTAAAAAATTGGCGCATTTACTAATAACTAACCACTAATAAATGAAACAAATATTAAAATATCTCCCCTTCGCACTCCTACTCGCCATAGCAATAGCTGCAATTGTGTACGCGCAAAAGCAGCAAAAGGAAGCAGTGTGCGAGCAAATCAGCATTTTAATCGACAGCGATAGCGTTGGTAATCAATTACTTGTTGACGAAGATGTGTTGCAAATGCTTGCTAAACACAACGATACGGTTGGCAAAAAAATACAGGATTTTGATTTGTTGCAAATTGAACGGCGTATTCTCGAAAATCCGTTTGTACTCTCGGCGCAGAGTTATTTCGATATGCACAACACTTTGCACATTCGCATAACACAACGAGTGCCGTTTGTGCGCATCATAGGAAAAAGCGGCGATTATTACATAGATACGGCAGGTCGGTTGTTGCCGCTGTCGCCGCATTTTGCGCCCCGCGTATTGGTAGCTAGCGGCGAAATTGCAGAGGCATATACAAAAAGTTACAATCTTTTTGCGAAAGCCGAAAACGATACTCTGCCTGCCAAGCACACAATATTGCACGATATTGTACTCTTAAACCGCGCAATTGCCGGCGACCCGCTGTTGCAAGCGGCTATTGAGCAAATTTATGTACTCGAAAATAATGAAATGTACCTTATCAGCAAAATAGGACCACCGCAAATTATTTTTGGCACAATAGATAACTACCAACAAAAACTGCAAAATTTAAAAGCATTCTACCAATCGCAAAAATCGCAGGAAAATTGGGATTTGTATAAAGCAATAAATATAAAATATAGTAATCAAGTGGTGGCGATTAAGAAATAGACTTTTAGACGTAAGACTTTTAGACACGAGATACAAGACACAAGGCAATTAGAAAATAATAATTGAATAATTGAATAATTGAATAATTGAATAATTGAATAATTGAAAATAACAACAAATATCTATGAATATCAATCGAATATCAACTGAATATCTATAAATATCAACAAATAACCAAATCAACAAATAACCAAATCAACAAATAACCAAATCAACAAATATCAACAAATATCAACAAACTAAATCCAAAAAATATGACAACACATTCAACACACAAAAAAATTGACGAAGCTAAGATGTTTTCGGCAATAGACATAGGCTCAACCAAAGTAGTGGCTCTTAGCGGCTATCGTAACGAACGCGGCGAAATAGTGGTCGTGGGTCACGGCGTGGTCAATTCGCTCAATTTGGATATCGACAAAGAAAAAGAGCAATTGAACATTGAAAATATCAGAACTGCAATTCTTGCGGCAGTAGACACAGCTCACAAAGAAGCCGGTTTTTTCTGCAAAAAAGTGGTAGTGGGTGCTGCCGGACGATTTATGCGCAGCGCTGCCAAACGTATAGATTTTATGCGACCTCTGCCATTTGACCCCATTACAGCAAAAGAAATTGACCAGCAATTCACACAAAAATTTAGCGATTTAGTGGAATACAACGAAAAAATTCTACACCTAAAAATTTTGAATTATACGGTTGATGAAGAATTTTATTCCGATGCGCCTATCGGCAAAACCGGCTCTTCGGTGTCGATGAGCGTGTGCATTATAAAAATAAAAAGCGATTATTTGCAACAACTTCGTTCGCTTATGGAGCAATGCGGAATGGAAGTTGCCGAATTTATGCTTGAACCATTGGCATCGAGTGCGGCGGTATTGACTGAAAATGAACGAAATGCAGGTTGCACACTCGTAGATATTGGCGGCGGAACTACCGATATGGCACTGTATGAAAACGGTAACTTGCAATTTGCCGAAGTTATTCCTTTGGCGGGAAATTGCATTACCAACGATATTCGTCAAGTACACATAATCAATGCGTTAGACGGCGGTAAAATACAGTACGCTGCCGAAGATTGGAAAATTGCCGAGCAAATTAAAATAAAATGCGGCAAATGTATGGCTGACGAAGCCGATGCGCCGCGAAGAATAAAAATTGGGGCAAGCGCACACCGCGAAGCATTGGAAATTTCACTTTTTGAGGTGGCGCAAACTATTCAAAATCGTATGGACGAAATTGTGGCAGCGGTGCACGGTATGATACAATACTCGAAATGCTCCACAGCTACCGAAAAAGGAATTATACTTACCGGCGGCGGCGCAGAATTGAAAGATATTGCATATTTCTTTGAACAAAAATTACATTGTCCGGTGCGTGTGGCAGTGCCAAATCAAGTAGAGGTGCGCAGCAAAACGTTTGATTGCCACAATCCGCGCTATGCAACGGTTGTAGGGTTGCTTATGCGAGCATCTGAAATTCATGCCCAAACCTACGTTCCGCCGATGGAAACGCCCGAAGCTGAGGTAGTGAAAAAATCTGCGCCGCAAGTTTCGACACCAGCTTCGGCACAAGTGCAAACACCGGTTGTAACACAAGCTCCGGTTACAGCGGAAACTTCAAAAACTCCCGAGGTAAAAGCACAACCCGAAGTAACAGTGAAACCGGAAGTAACAGTAAAACCGGAAGTAAAAACAGAGCCAAAACCGGAACCTCCAAAAGTTACAGTAACAACCAAAAAAGAAAAAACCAAGAAACCCGGTTTACTTTCAAATTTTGGCAAAAAAATGAGCCAAGCAGCAAATGATTTTGCAGGCGCAGTATTTGCCGACACAGAAAATGATGAATTAAAAAACTAAAAACAACTATACAATATTATATATGGAATCAACAGTAACACACAGAGCACCAATAGACGAGCGCAAAGCGTTTTCGGCTATCGACATAGGAACAACAAAAATTGTCGCCCTTACCGGCTATCGCAACGAGCGTGGCGAAATTGAAGTATTGGGTTGCGGCAGCGTAACATCGAACGGTGTAACACGCGGCAATGTGGTAAACATTGAATTGGTAGTGCAATCTATTAAAACTGCGGTGGAAAAAGCGCACGCCGAAGCCGGATTTTTCTGCAAAAAAGTAATAGTGGGCGTTGCGGGGCAGCACATTCGTTCGGCGCACAATCGTAACGCCGTCAATCGCGACAAGCCTTCGCAGGCTATTACGCAGAAAGAAATTGACAATTTGAAAGCCGAAAACCGTCATGTCAATTTAGATATTGACGAAGAAATTATCGACGTCATTCCGCAAAGCTATTTGATTAATTCACAGCATGTTACCAACACTCCCGTAGGTATGGCGGCACACCGTGTTGAAGGAAATTACCACGTAGTGATAGGCAAAACCGAAGCGTTGAAAAACATTCGCACGGCAATTACCCGTATTGGTTTGGAATTGCAAAGTTTTATGTTAGAGCCGCTTGCATCGGCAAAATCGGTTACCACACCCGAAGAACGCGAACTCGGTTGCGCAGTGATTGACATAGGCGGCGGCACTACCGATATAGCAATTTACCACGACAACACCGTGAAATTTACCGAAGTTATTCCTTTCGGCGGAAACGTTATTACATACGATATTCAAGAAGCATTTAAAATGCTTTTCAACGAAGCCGAAACTATGAAAATCACTCACGCACACTGTATTCAAGATGCTGCGCCGAACGATATAATTACCATTCCGGGTGTAAATGGCAGAGCGCCTCGCGAATATACCATGAAAACGCTTGCCGGAATTACCCAGTGCCGCATGGAAGAAATTATTGATGCCGCGTCGTATGTAATTGAAACATCGGGTTATAAAAACCACTTGGGGGCAGGAATTATTGTAACAGGCGGCGGCAGCGAATTGAAAGATTTACCGCAACTGCTTTCGTTCAAAATGCGCAACGAAACCAAAATCGGCAAACCGCTTCACGCCGTGCGTTACCCACACCAACCCCGAACGTTCAACTCGCCGAAATATGCAACAGCAGTCGGTTTACTTATGCGTGCTGCCGAAGTGCACAACTATTCCGCAAGCGAACCAATTGCCGCACCGGAACAAGAAATTATTACGGCAACCAAAGAAACAGTTGAAGAAAAAACCAAATCAGTAATGAAATCATTCGGAATTAAAGGTTTCCTTAAAGGAATTATTGGAAATAAAAATTATGATGAGGAATATGCTAAGCAGGATACGCGGATATTGGTTGAGTAATTGAGTAATTGAACGTTTCGATAAATTTAACAACCGAAAAAAACGATTAGTCAGTTAGTCGATTAAGCAATTAATCAAAAAAAACAGTATATTTGCCCCGAAATTATTGCAAAAACAAACGATATTAGGTGCGAAAATAATGCAAAACACAACAAAGTTTGGTGCGAAAAAATGACAACAAAATACATTAATCGAAACATAGACAGCGACTTATCGGCATGGAAAGACGAAAAAAATCGCAAACCTCTTTTATTGCGAGGTGCGCGACAAATCGGCAAATCTTCATCGGTACGTAAATTAGCGGAACAGTTTGATAATTTTCTTGAAATAAATTTTGAGAAAAACCGGAACTTGTATCGTTTTTTCGACGGCGATTTGAATGTAAAAGAAATTTGCGCCAATCTTTCCGTGCAATTTCAAAAACCGATAATTCCGAATAAAACGTTGTTGTTTCTCGATGAAATTCAGGCGTGTCCGAATGCAATTTCGGCATTGCGATTTTTTTATGAAGATTACCCTGAGTTGCACGTTATTGCCGCAGGTTCGTTGTTGGAATTTGCCTTGGAAGAATTGCCTTCGTTTGGCGTGGGACGCATTAGTTCTTTGTTTATGTATCCGTTTTCGTTTGCCGAATTTATGACGGCTTGCGGCAACCAAATGTTGTGGAATGAAGTTTGCAAATCATCGCCCGAAAAACCGCTTTTTCCCGTTTTTCACGAAAAATGTTTGGAATTTTTAAAGAAATTTTTAATTATAGGCGGAATGCCTGCCGTAGTGTCGAAATTTGTGGAAACAAATGATATTTTGGCTTGTCAAAAAACGCTCAATGATTTGATAAATTCCTTGAAATCGGATTTTTCAAAATACAAAGCACGGGTGCCGGAATTGCGCATACAAACGGCTTTCGAGGCAGTTGTGCATCAAACAGGCGGAAAATTTAATTACGCAAAAGTTGAACAATTGCAATATCGTCAAGTCAAAGAAAGTATTGAACTGCTGGAAAAGGCAGGGTTGGTAATTCCTGTTGTTCACACATCGGCAAACGGCATACCCTTGGGAGCGGAAGCGAATTTTAAGAAACAGAAAATAATGTTGCTCGATACCGGTATTTTTCAAAATGTATTGGGCTTGCAATTGTCCGATATTTTGTTTTCCGACGATTTCGATGTTATTAATAAAGGTGCTATTGCCGAACAATTTGTTGGTTTGGAATTTTTGAAAAATTCATCGCCATACACGTCCGAAAATTTGTATTTTTGGATACGGGAAAAAGAAAAAAGCAGAGCCGAAGTAGATTATGTAATACAAAAAAACGAAAAAATTATACCAATAGAAGTAAAATCGGGAATAAGTGGAAAAATGCAAAGTATGCACCTGTTTCTCAATGAAAAACAATCGGAATACGGCATTCGCACTTCGCTCGAAAATTTTTCAAAATACGACAACATTAGAGTTTTTCCACTATACGCAATAGGAAATATAAAGTAAAAATCACAATGAAAAAACAATCATTTATAACAATACTGCTGCTGTTTTTTTGTGCAACTACTGCAATTGCACAGGAAACAGGAAATCAAATAGTTACTAAAATTTACAAAGAACAAATTATTAAAAACAAACAACAAATATCTATTGAATATCAACCGAATATCAACAAATATCATAAAAAACTAATAACTAACCCCTAACAACTAATAACTAAAAAATTATGAACGACGAATTAATTGATTTTACAATGCCCGAAAAAAAACAAACATTTATCAAGGTTATAGGTGTTGGCGGCGGTGGCGGAAATGCGGTAAATTACATGTACCACCAAGGAATTCACAATGTGGATTTTATAGTGTGTAATACCGATGTGCAGGATTTCAAAAAAAGTCCGGTAAGAACTCAAATTGCGCTTGGGGGCGAACTCACAGGCGGACACGGCGCAGGCAGCGATGCCGAAGTGGGCGAAAAAGCGGCTCGTGAAAGCACCAACGCTATACGCGAACTGTTGGAAGACGGCACCCGCATGGTGTTTATTACTGCCGGCATGGGCGGCGGCACGGGAACGGGAGCAGCTCCGGTAGTTGCCGAAATTGCCAAAAACATGGGAATACTTACCGTTGGGGTGGTTACGCTGCCATTCAAATTTGAAGGTACGCCGCGTATGAAACAGGCAATTCATGGAATTGAAAATTTAAGTCAAAACGTAGATTCGCTATTGATTATCAACAACAATGCGTTGCGCGAAATTTATGGCGAAATGAAAATGAGCGTAGCATTCAGCAAAGCCGACACGATTTTGACCACCGCCGTGAAAGGCACGGTTGAAATTATGACAAAACCCGGTCAGCAAAATGTGGATTTCAACGATATGAAAAAAGTGTTGAAAGACAGTGGCGTGGCAATTATGACCACCGGAATTGCCGAAGGCGAAGACCGTGCATACAAAGCCGTGTTGCAAGCGTTGGAAAATCCGCTGCTCAACAAAGCCGACATTAAAGGAGCGAAAAATGCACTCGTAAATATTAGTTACGGCGCAGGCGAAAACGAAGCTACTATGGGCGAAGTGGAGCTTATCAACGAACTGATTCAAGAAAAAGCCGGCAACGATGTTGATTTGAAATTCGGAGCGGTAATCGACGAAACTTTGGGCGGCGAAATAAAAGTAACGCTCGTTGCCACTGGTTTTGAAACAAAAGATATTCCCGATTTTACAAACATCAACGTAAAATCAAAGCCACCTACGGTAAATCCAACTCCGAAACCGGAAGATTCCGGCAATGAGGGCGACGGACAAGGGCAACCGGCAATAATATCGTATGAGGACGTTCAAAATGAAATAAATATCGAAGACTTTACAAGAATCCCACCCGGATTACGGTCTCAACAAATTGGTTTCATTTCTAAACCGCAATCAAGTAACACTAATTCTCAACCGGATTCGCCTCAAAACATCAGCAATTCCGTCAATGAATATGCGCAGGAAATTACCATACTCAATCCCGATAATCAGTTTGCGCAAAAAATACAGGCAATTACACAACCGCGGGAACCACAGGCTTTTAACTATGGCAATGTGCGCCACGGCGGCGATATAAGTTCGTATGAAAACATACCGGCATATATGCGTAAAAATCAGCCTATTGCACCGGCAAACGAAGTGCCCATGCCGCAACAGGAAATGCAAACGGTAAATCCGGCGTCGTCTACTGTTTCACGTGTTTCGCTTGGCGAAAATGCCGATGGGATTTATTTAGATAAGAATAAATATGTTCATCGGAATGTGGATTAAAATGGAATAAAATAAAAAAAGCGACTTCGGTCGCTTTTTTTATTTTATTCCATAGCCTCCGCCACAATCTCAGCAATATCTTTTACCTGAATATCAACCCCTTTCACAAAAGTTTTTTTGCAGAGCGGACATGACGTAGCCAACACATCGGGATTGCCTTTGAGTAACACTTTCAGCGTTTCATCTTTTATACGATTTCTGTCGGTCATTGAAAGGCTTAAATCGCCGAGCGAACCGCTGCAACACAAAGCGTTTTCTTTTTGTTGGCGTACATCGGTCAATTTGCCGGTTTTGCGCAAAAGTTCACGGGGTTGTTCGTACACGTTGCAACCTCGTCCGAGTTCACACGGGTCATGATATACGAATGATTTTGCAGATGACGAAAGGGTAATTTTGCCCTGCTCAACTAATTCCAAGAAATATTCGCTGTGATGCACAATGTTTATTTGCCCCAACTCATAGTCGTCGCGGAACACTTTGTAGCAAATTGGGCACGACACAAGTAAGGTATGCGCTCCCGAAGCGAGAATTTGCTCACGATTGAAAGTGATTAATTTTTTAGCAGCTTCAATTTGCCCCGCCTGCATAAGCGGACGACCGCAACACGCGCCTTTATCTTTATCTAAAAATAAATAATTGATGCCGGCTTTTTCAAGCACTTTTACAATCGAATTTTTTATGCCCGGCGTGAGGTGCGTCATACAACCTGCATAATACACCACATCGGCTTGTGGCACCGGCGAGTGTTCCAAGAAATCGTAGGTAGAATTGTATTCTTTACTCGATTTTATACGTTGCGAAATACGCAAATCGTTCAAATTAATATTTACCGGACAGGCTTTTTCGCATCGTCCGCAAAGCAGGCAATTGTACAATTTCCGGTCAGTCAAATTATCATCACGCATATTTTTAAGAATATACACCGATTGATTATTCGATATATTGGCGTGGTGCATTTGGCAGGCATCAACACAAATTCCGCAGCGCGAACATGAATACACCTGAATTTCGGAAAACGAATTGTATTCTTTTTTCAATTTTATGCCGTATTCTTTTAAGAAAATATACAGAACTTCGGTAAGAATGTGCATATAGCGAGTAAACGGCAAAGTTACAAAAAACAAACCCAAACTAATGGAATATGCCCACCACAAACCGCTTTCAACCACAGGCGTAACGTTCATAAACGACATAAGTTTTCCAACAGAGTTGGTCAAAAAACCACCATTGCCGTGCAACGCCGTCGTAGCTCCTTCGGCAAACAGGCGTAAAGGGAAAATTGCCCACAATGCAGTCATTGCAATATAATCGCGAGTACGCAATTTTGTGGTGCGTTTCATGCCAAACAGTTTGCTGTTCAAGCGTTTGGCATACGCCATAAACACGCCGCTCAAAATATAGAGCAGAATAAAATCCATCAATTGCGCAAAAAGTTTGTGTCCAACGAAAGGCTCATTTACAAAATACCGGAAAAATACAGCCTGCCACGGCGATACCGAAAGCGAACCGGCGTGCACGCATGCTTCAATGTGTCCCACAATGATAAGCACAAGCCAGCCAAAGGCAAAACTCATGTGCATATAACCCAAAATCGGGTTGGTTTTGTATAAATTGCGGTGCAACAAACTTTCCATTACCACTTCACGAATTGCCCGCAACGTGCGCACCGTGAAAATAGAATTGAGTATTCGCAGTTTGTCGATTTTTGAAAGTTGCACAATCCATAATACGTATTTTGTGATTAACGTAACTGCTAATATGAGTGCTCCTATGCTGAATGGTAGGGTGAACCAGCTGAAATTTTCCATATCTTTATTTTTTGTTTATTCTAATCTATTTTTCTGTTTTGCAGGCGGTAAAAAGTTTTCGCCCGTAACAACCGATTTTCCTGTTTTTGTTTCCAATGCTTTACGTGCATCTTTTGCTATACTGCCACCTTTTTTGCTTGCTTTGGCATTATCAACAAAACCTTTTGCCTGCTCGCTTTCGGCGATTTGCCGTGTTGAAAGTTCGGCTAAAGCTGTAAAAATCAATTCCGCCTCGCTCATGTGGTCGCGCAGGTTTTGAGTTTTTAAGTTTTTTAAATTTTTATGCTCTTTTACCGTCAATCCCGTCCATTCTTGATGAATAATGTTTGTCAATGCGGCAAACTGTTGATTTTCCTCCACACCGGCTTCTTTCCAATAATCTGTCAATTTATTGCGAGTTTCCTGTCCGGTCATTCGTTGCTGTATCCATTTTTCGCTTCTTCCGAGTTTTTGCCAATTTTCACGTGCTCGGTCAATGCTTTGTACCGGGTCAATGGTTTCTTTTATGCGCTCGTAGCCCACTTTTGCCAACCATTGCTTAAACGGCTCAGCCTTTGGCGAGGGAATGGATTGAATAATACGCAACAAACTTTGTACGTTGGCGCAATCGGTCAAGCGCATTTTTCCATCGGGAGCAAGCATTTTCAACTGTCGACAAATTGTCGACAGTTCAATTCCGTCTTCAAGCTGTACACGCTGTTTCATTTTAAACCAATAATCACGTGGATTTATGCTATCAGTCAAAACCTCAACTACGTCTATAACAGAGAAATACCATTCTTCCGATGTATCGTCCCAATGTGTACGAATTTTCTGATTTTCAAAAAGTTTTATGTTGCTCATAGTATTTGGTGTTAATTTCAGTTGTCGACAATTTGTCGACAGTTCAATTTTGTTACATTTATCATTTTGTTGAAGTCAACAAAATGATTAGGATTTCGACATCAAACTAATTGATGCTTTGCCGTCGGCGGTGTTGTATATGATTATTTCTTGGTTTTTCATTTGGGGTTAGTTATTTTTTGTGTTCACAAGTTCTTTTAAAATTCTAACGGGAGTATTTTGATTTTTGGCAACGCTACTACGCACTGTTAATTTACTATCTTTTGCTAATTCTCGTAATATTTCTATTGGAACATTCGGATTGAGAGCTACGCCACTGCGCACCCATTCACTAGTATCTTTTGCTAACTCTTTCAAAATTTCTATTGGAGTGTTTGGATTTTCTGCAACTGCTTTTCGAACTACTGAATATTTATCTTTTGTTAATTCTTGTAACGTTTCTATTGATGTATTTGGATTATTTGCAACTGCAACCCGCACATCATAATCACTATTTTTTGCCAAGTTTTCTAACACTTTTGTTGGTGCATTTGGATTGCTTGCGACCCGCTTACAATCCTTCGCTAATTCTTGTAAAATTTCTGTTGGTGTATTTCTATTTCCTGCAACTCTTGCACGAATATTAGAAAGAGTATCCATTCCTAACGCTTTTAAAGTATAAGGGTCGCGTGCAACACCCCAACGAACTACTGTATCAGTATTTTTAGCAAACTCACTTAAAATTTCTGCCGGAGTATTGGGATTGGCAGCAACCATCTCTCGAACATCGGGAATAGTGTCTTTTGCCAATTGTTGCAATATCTCTATCGGTGTATTTCTATTTGCAGCAACATCCATACGCACCTTAACACCATTGTCTTTTGCTAATTCTTGTAATATTTCTATAGGTGCATTTTTATTTCGAGCCACTGCTCTACGACTTTCATAAATTCCTCTCGCACGTTCAATTAAAATCTCTGTTGGTGTGTTTGGATTTTCTGCAATATCAACACGAACCCACCACTCTCTATCATTCGACAATTCTTTAAATATTTCTAAAGAAATATTTGGATTTTTAGCAACTGCACAACGAATATGGAATGATTCAGATTTCGCTAATTTTTCCAATGTTTTCATCGGGGTTTGGGGATTTTCAGCAACTTGTATAAGAATACCTTGCTTATCATTCGTTGCTAATTTTTTCAACGTTTTTGGTGGTGTATTTGGATTTGCGGCAACAGTCCAACGAACAAAATAAACACTATCTTTTGTTAATTTTCGTAAAATTTTTATCGGTGTATTTGGATTTGAAGCGACAGCTACACGAACCTGTGATTGCCCCGAAACCGCCAAACAAACAGTCAATAATAAACCCGATAAAAATAATTTTGCTTTCATCTTTCAGTTATTCAGTTACTCAGTCATTAATTCCTAAACTTACCAACCCCTTCTTAATAATCATAATAGCATTCCTCGTATTAATCCCCCGTGGACACACCAACAAACATTTGCCGCAAAGCATACATTTATCTATTTCCTGCCGAATGCCTTCCAATTCGCCGTGGCGGATTTGAATATTCAAGCGGCGAATATTGAAATTCGTCAAATTGGCGGCACTGCACGTTGCCGTACACGACCCACACGACAAACAAGCACTAAACGACGGCTCGTTTTGTATAATATAATCAAGGAGTTTGTTGTGCATACTGTCGTATTCTATCACACGAGATTTTGCAGTGGTGAAACCGAATTTGTTCATAAGTTAAAAAGCCCCCCTAAATCCCCCCTCAAGGGGGACTTTTGGAACTGTGGTTAATTATTTATACTGTTTTAATTTTGTGCATTTCGTTTCTCTATAAAGAGTTGAAAATTTCAGGGTTATTGAAAATATTCGTTACTTCTTCAGCAAGTCCCCCTTGAGGGGGATTTTAGGGGGCTAAGTAGTTTTTAACCGTCAAAGCTGCCGCCTTAGCGTGATTAACCGTATCAAACACCGAAAGCGGAGCAATGGCGCAGCCTGCGGTAAACATTCCTTCAATGTTGGTTTTGTTCGATGCTATGTGAAAATCAGCGGTTTCTACAAAACGATTGGGCGCACAGGCAAGTTTGCAACTTTGTGCAAAATCTCCTGCCGCTTTGCTCGCTTCCATTCCCACAAGCAACACCAGCAAATCCACGTGCATACGCAATGGACGCGCCGAAAGCGTGTCTTCGGCTTTTAGTTGCAGGCGTTTGTCAATCGTTTCGGCAACTTCCGACAATCTGCCGCGAATAAATTGCACACGCCATTTTTCCTGCGCCTCACGGTACATTTCTTCAAAGCCTAAACCGTACATACGCAAATCCATATAGAAATTGAAAACCTGCGCTTCGGGCAATAATTGTCGCATTTTGATAGCCTGTTTCACACCGGTAACGCAGCACACATTGGAACAATAGTGATTGCCCGATTTTTCATCGCGACTACCCACGCAGTGCACAAACGCTACGCTTTTTATAGGATTTCCCGACGGTGAAAGCAATTCGCCTTTGGTGCTTTGCAGCAATTTTTCCAAATCGGCAGAAGTTATTACGTTGTCGTAAATTTTGTAACCGTATTCTTCTTTGCGTTCAGCGTTGAAGAGCGAATAACCGGTGGTCATAAGTACGGTTTTTGATTTAAACAGTACTTCGCGACTCGTATGAACTTCAAAAAAGCCGTTCACCTCCCCTTGTGGGGGAGGCAGGGAGGGGGCTTTGTCCTGTTTTTTAACCGACGTTACATCGGTATTCAAATACACGGTAATGCCTCGCCGTTGCACTTCTTTTACGTAGTGTTCAAGCACTTCCGAAGCCTTGCGTTTGGTAGGAAAAAGCGTGTCCCAATTTTGCAGATGTCCGCCCAATTGTTTGTTTTTTTCCAAAATTAAAATTTCAAAACCAAAATCGTGGAGCGTGCACGCTGCTTCCATTCCGGCTATTCCGCCGCCTATTATTATTACGTCAATCATAGTTAGTGATTAGGGGTTAGTTATTAGTGATTAGTATTTTTTGCTGGCGCAAGTTTGTAACTTGTGCCTTTTGTAATTATTTTTAATATCTCCAAATATCTTCAATTATAGTCCATTTTTCTCCTATTTTCTTTAAAATAACAGTACTCCCTCCAATTCCTCGTTTATACACTATATCCACATTTACAATCGCGATATTCAATTCCGGAAAAATAAGCGGATTACTTAAAAAACAAAAAGGTTTTTTTTCTTGAACAGCTTCAACGTCAAATATTGTTTGATAATCATAAAATTTAAAATCATTCAAGTATTGTCTATTTAGTAAAATTCCAACATCATTTTTATCTCCATTTTTTAAAATTCTTTTTTGCTTTCGATTTAGATTTATTTTACTCTCTATTTCTTTTCTATAAACCTTGTTTTTTAAATAAGTCGTACTGAGAGTATCTACAATTGCAAGGTCAGAATTTTTATTGTTTAAAACAACAACCCTAATTATTGCATAAATGTCTTGTTCTTTATTTTCTTGTCCAAATGCAGAAAAACTGAAAGTTATCAAAGTAATTAATATAAAAATTTTAATTTTCACTCTATTTTTAATAATTGGTTTTTCTCAAATCTCACGTCTCATATCTCAAATCTTCCCCTCAACGAACTCGGACACTCCGGCACCGGCAACTGATTACCGTGAATATCTTTATATTTATCCTCAGGTTTATATTCCATACCAATTTTATCGAGCAACGATTCCACGCCCACTTGGTGCATTTGCATTCCCAAATCCCACGGATTGTAGCCGAGTACCATTCCGGCGAGTTCTTCGTAAGTAAGTACCGGAATACCTTTGCCTTGCGTGTCGTAGGTTTTGCCGTCCATTTCGGCTATGGCGTATTGCCAACGGTCTAAAAACATGGGGCAACCCGGGCAGTTGGTTATAATAAAATCGGGTTTAAACGGCTCCATTGATTCAAATTTTTTCTTCGTGTTCGATATTGAATAGGCTCTGTTTGCCAGCACCAAATAATTTCTAAAACCAAATCCGCAACAGTGACGGCGTTCGGGGTAATCAACAATTTCGCCGCCAAATGCCTCAACCATTCCGGTTAACACTTGCGGAAATTCTGCACCACCTACGCCCGAAGTCGGGAACATTTTTGAATAGTGGCAACCAATGTGTTCCACTACTCGCAACGGCTTGCCGGTTTCTTTGTTTACCAATTTATATTTTGCCTTTTGCGCTATTTCGTTGCGGAATTTATAAATCACATCGCTTGCGTGGGCAATATTTTCGGGCAATTCAAATTCCCGTTTAGTGGCTTTGTACAACATTTCACGTATTTTTTCCAACTGTTCGGGAAAATGATGCCACGTTTCCAAAATTTCAGTGTACAAACCAAAACTTGTGATGCACGAAAGCGCCATATTTTTCAATCCCATTCCGGTCATCAGCGAAAACTGACGAGCCACAACGGTTTGCGTGGTATCGAAAGGCACCACATCGGAATGATAGCCAATACCGGTGCAAGTGGTGTGATTGGGGTCTTCGAGAACGGTTTTGCCCAATTCTTCACGCAGGATTTTCAAAAACGTTTTTTCCGATGCAGGGTAAAAATTTTGGCGAATACAACTTCTTCCGTAGAAATAATTATTGTCGGCTATTTCTTTTTGGTACAAAGCCCATTGGGTTGATTTTGGTTTCTTTTCTTCCATAGTTATTCAGATATTACGGTGCTCTGCACCTTACAAAAATGGATATTGTAATAACTACAAATGTTTCGGCACTCTGTGCCTTTAAAGTTTGTTAGCTGCATAGCAGCGAAATATTTGTAGCTAAATAAATTCATAAAACAAAAGGTGCGTAGCACCGTAATATTACATTGTTATTCAAGTGTTTCAGTTTCAGAATGAGTCCCACTATTATAAGTATAAACATGCACCAAATAATCATTCATCGCACCATTCGTAGTGTCCAAATTCATTTCTTCGGCTTTTTTATTCGAATGATTTTCAATGGTGTTGTAAAAATCTTTACCACCGGTTACTTCAAAAATTTGTGCGAGTTCGCCTAAGGCATCATCGCTTATTTTGCGCAACGCACCCGCACCGGCTTTTTTGAAATTTGCGCCCATACGCTCGTACACTGCCTCTTTGTTGGCAATTACCCATTCCCACATTGGACCCTGCTCCACGTGCAATTCGGGTGCAACCATTTCGGGACAAAGGCAATAACCGGTGTTCAAAATATTTTCGCCAATCACTTTTTTCAGTGCATACTGCTGACGACCTTTTTCGCTTTCGGTAAAAAATCCCAATTCCTGCGAAAGCGTGCGCAAAGCTTGAATTACCATACCCGCCGTATTGCCGCGTGGGCAACGGGTTTTGCACGACATACATTGACCGCAATACCATATAGTATCACTTTT
>WQTX01000010.1 GCA_009786075.1 Bacteroidota bacterium
GTGATGAAGTTACGTGAACATTCACTTTCATTGGCAGGCGAGCCGCTTCGTCGTTGCCAAGCCACGAAACATCGGGCTGCGATAAGTGGTGGAATGCTATACCAACCGTATTTGCAGCAATGTAACGTATCGGACTTTTGCGAATATTGAAACGGGCAACCAAACCGGCACTAAAATCGAATACACCTACATTATATTTTCCGTCTATGGGCGGCACAAATTCTGTTTCATAAATTCGTCCGAAACGAGGGTCGTATTCATCGACAAAAGTGAGCGATGAATAATCCAAAGACTTTTGAATATAGCCTGCCAAAGCACCTATTTGCATTAAAAAGTCGGGAGTGAAACGAAGTTGCTTAGCGTAACCAATACCTCCGGTAAATGTGTTAATGAAATTCTCGCCTTGTGAATTTCGGGTAATAATTGCACCCAAACCGCCTTGCGCAAACTTTTGGTCAAAAAAATCAACTGCAATACTTTGAGTTCCCCATTCGCCCGGCACGTTTGTCCATAAATGGCGGTCGGTAACTGTTCCTCTTAAACCCGGATTGATGCCTATAAAAGCAGGGTTGTAATACATTTCTTTCAAGTAAAATTGCGAGAAGTTAGGGTCTTGCGCAAAGGCATTTACGAAAAAAAATAAGGAAATTATGAGAGGTGTAAATTTGTATATTTTTTTCATATCAGAACGTTTGAAACATTTAAACTTTTACCTATTGTCAATCTTTGCCTATTTAGCTCAATCACTACAATAACGGCAAATATAATATATTATTTTTTAGAAACAACCATTGCAACGCAAAGTTTTTGCAAAATTATGTTTTATTTTTTATTAAAAACAGTATAATTGATTGATAATAAGTAAATTATGTAAATTATTATTTTTCAAATAAAGTCAATTATAATTTACTTTCGTCGAACTTATGTTTCAAAATTTACATTTCGACAAGCTCAATGACCGTAATTTTATAATGTTTCCGTATCTTTGTATTTTAAATACTCTGCAAATGATTGATTACAAAATTATAAATGCCTATATTGTTACCGTGAATCCGGAATTTTCTATCATAGAAAATGGCTGTGTTTGTATTGAAAATGACACAATTGTACATATATGCGACACCTGCGAAAGCCATGGTATTGAAGCCGGAACGGTGATTGACGCACAAGGAAATTTGCTTTTGCCCGGTTTTATCAACGCGCACACGCATGCCGCAATGAATATTTTTAAAGGCTATGCCGATGATTTACCGTTGAAAACATGGTTGTTCGATTATATTTTTCCGGTCGAGGCGCAATTTACAAACCGTGAAAATGTGAAAATCGGCTCTTCGTTGGCTATTTTAGAAATGATTGCAAGCGGCACAACCTGCTTTGTCGATATGTATTATTTTGTAGAAGAAACTGCAAAATTGTGCGAAGAAATTGGTATGCGAGCCTTTTTATCACAGCCAATTGTAGATTTTGCGGTAGCTGATGCAAATTCCCCCGATGAGGCTTTGCAAGGTCTTGAAACCTTGATGCAACAATACCAAAATCACAATTTAGTACAAATTATTCCCGCTCCGCATAGTATATATACGTGTTCGGCAGAGAATTTCAAAAAAGCGCGTGCGCTTGCCAACAAATATAATGTGGCTTTGAATACGCATCTTTCGGAAACTATGGAAGAATATAATAATTGTATGGAACAACACGGCAAAACACCGGTTGAATACCTCAACGATTTGGCTTGTTTCGATGGCAAAACTATTGCCGGTCATTGTGTATATGTAAGCGAAAACGACCGTGAAATTTTGGCAACAAACCGAGTAAGCGCCGTTAATAATATGCAAAGCAACCTAAAACTTGTATGCGGCGTGTCGCCTGTTCCCGACTTACTCGAAAGCGGCGTAAAAGTTTGTTTTGGCACCGATAGTGCCGTGAGCAACAATTCGCTCGATATGTACACGGAAATAAAAACCGCTGCTTTGGTGCATAAATACCACAGCGGAAATGCCACAGCGTTGAACGCGCAGCAAACGGTATTTATGGCAACTCTCGGCGCAGCGCAGTGTTTGGGAATTGAACACCTGTGCGGTTCTATTGAAATTGGCAAAAAAGCCGATTTGCAAATTGTGAATATCAACCAAATTCACGCAGTGCCCTTATATAATATATATTCACACATTGTGTATGCCTTGCAGGGCGGCGATGTCGATACGGTATTTATTAATGGAAAATGTGTGTATTTGCATAAGCAATTTCAAGGTATTGATGCGTTTGATGTGATGGTGCGGGCGCAGGAATTGGCGAATACAATTATGGAGTATAAAGAAGAACATTCAGCAAAAATATAATGACTGGATTGCTTCGTTCCTCGCAATGACGTACAAAAGAGCGTCATTGCGAGGAACGAAGCAATCCAGAAAAGACAAAAACAGTAATTTTTATGCTTTCAATCTGCATAGCAACATATAATTATAATGTAACGAAACTTGTAACCGAGCTTCACAAACAATGTAATGCAATTGCAATTGATTTTGAAATTTTTATTGCCGATGATTGTTCAGATTTGTATTTTCACGAAGAAAACAAAAAATTGAGCGAACTTCCGCAAGTTTCATATTGGCGAAACGAAAAAAATATCGGACGGGCAGCCAATCGCAATGAATTAGCTCGGCAAGCGAAATTTCCGTATTTGCTTTTTCTCGATTGCGATGCGGAAATTGAAAATCAGCACTTTATTGAAAATTACTTGAAAGTTGCATATAAAAATTGCGTGATTTGCGGCGGCGTTGATTACCAAAAAGAAAAACCGGAGCAAAACAAACGTTTGCGCTGGCGATACGGAGTGCAACGTGAAATGCTTTCTGCCGAAATGCGCACCAAAACCGGCAAAGGTTTGACTACGTTTAATATGTTGATTGACAAAAATTTATTCCAATCTATAACTTTTAACGAAACTATTTGCACGTATGGCTACGAAGATACTTTGCTGGAATACACGCTAAAAAAACAGAATTTCGTAATTACTCATATTGACAACGCAGCCATTCACGCGGGTTTAGACGAAAACAAGATTTTTTTACAGAAGATAGAAGAAAGTTTGTACACCTTACAGCAACTTGTTCATACTGATACTGTTGACGCTGATTTTTTGCAATTTATAAAAATATATAGAATGTATTGTCGCTGCAAAAAATATAAACTTACTCCTCTCGTGCGCTTATTGTTTCGCATAAAACGTCCATTTTTAACGTATTATATAATTCAAAAAAATGCGCCTCTGTGGGTATTGGATTTTCATAAACTTAGCTATTTTTGCAGTCTTAAAATAAAAAATAAGTAATCAATTAAAACAATCAATATGACATTTAACAAACGAAAAACAGTGGCGTTACTGCTTGCGGTAACTTTAATTATGATGCCTGTTACAGGGGCAATTATTCATGTTTCGCACCGGACAGCAATTGAGCATAAATGGCTGCACATTCACGTTATATTCGGTGTTCTGTTTGTGGTTTTGGGTATTTTCCACATTATTTACAATTGGAAGGCGTTGAAACGGTATTTATTGGGGAAATAATTTGCAATAAATAAAAATCTGTGTAAATCCGCTCAATCCGCGTTATCAGCGTGCAAAAAAATAAAAAAAATGAAAACCAACCCCGAACTCCAATTAGCCCTCGATTTTATACAATACACCGGCAAACATATTTTCCTGACAGGAAAAGCAGGCACCGGAAAAACCACTTTTTTACGCAAATTGCAAGAAACCTTGCCCAAACGTATGGCAGTAGTTGCGCCCACCGGCGTGGCGGCAATTAATGCTCGCGGGGTTACTATTCACTCGTTTTTTCAACTGCCCTTTGGTCCGATTTTGGGTGAATTTAAACCCGACCAACAGCGTTTTAGCAAAGAAAAAATCAATATTATCAAAAGCCTTGATTTGCTTGTGATTGACGAAATCAGTATGGTGCGCGCCGATTTGCTCGACGGCATTGATACGGTTTTGCGCCGTTTCAAAGACCGCTCGAAACCTTTTGGCGGCTTACAGCTGCTTATGATTGGCGACCTGCAACAACTTGCCCCTGTGGCAAAAGATAACGAATGGGAACTGCTGCGCCCACATTACGATACGATTTATTTTTTCAGCAGCCACGCCCTACGTGAAACTTCGTTTGTGGGCATCGAACTGTTGGAAGTGTTTCGCCAGCAGGACACACATTTTATTTCGATTTTGAATAAAGTACGTGAAAATTGCCTTGATGCCGAAACGCTCGCCGCGCTCAATAAACGCTATATTCCTAATTTTCAGCCGAAAGACGAAGATGGTTACATTACGCTTTGCACACACAACGCGCAGGCGCAACGTATAAACGAAGGAAAATTGAATGCTTTGAAAACCGAGGAAAAAACATTTAAAGCAACGGTACAGGGCATTTTCCCCGAATATTCCTACCCAACAGATTTTGAACTGACTTTGAAGGAAGGCGCACAAGTAATGTTTGTAAAAAATGACCCTTCGCGCGAAAAACTGTTTTATAATGGAAAAATCGGAAAAATTGTAGAAATTACCAAAGAAGAAATTTTTGTGCAATGTCCCGACGAGGAAGAACCGATTGTAGTTACGCCCCTCACGTGGGAAAACGTGAAATACACGCTCAACGCCGAAACCAATGCGATTACGGAAAATGTTGAGGGCTCATTTACGCAATTTCCGCTTAAATTGGCGTGGGCAATTACCATTCACAAAAGTCAGGGTTTGACCTTTGAAAAGGCTGTGATTTCTGCCGAAGCCTCGTTTGCTCACGGGCAAGTGTATGTTGCTTTGAGCCGTTGTAAAACGCTCGAAGGAATGGTTTTGAGTGCGCCAATTCGCCAAGATAATATTTTGAACGACCACACCGTGCGTGGATTTACACAGTATATTGAAGAAAACCGTCCCGATAAAGAACAGTTACATCTTGCCCGGATTGCCTATCAACACGAACTTTTGCGAGATATGTTTTCTTTCCAAAATTTGCAAAGGCGTTTGTTTTATATGCTAAGAATAATTGACGAAAACAAAGGCAGTTTTCCCGATTTTATGCTCAAACTGTTTGATAGACCGGCGTTGCAAACGGAAATTATTGATGTGGCAGATAAATTTCATCAACACATAAATTATCTATTGCCTACCGAGCCCGATGTGGAACAAAACGCCGCATTACAGGAACGCATTGCCAAAGCAACACAGTATTTTTTAAATTCGGTTGTAAATATTGTTGGTATTCCATTTGAAAAAATGGATTTGGACATTGACAACAAAGAAGTGAAAAAACAAATGACTAACGCCGTAAGTCAATTGGCAGAAGAACTGCGGGTAAAATGTGAAAGTCTAACAGCTTGCCGTGAAGGTTTTTCGCTTGCAAAATTGCAAAACGCCAAAGCGGTGGCAATGATAGATGCTTCGACAAGCTCAGCAACCAAGAAAAAGAATACTTCGACAGGCTCAGCAACCGAAAAAAGCATAGGAAAAGTTACTGCCGAAATTGACGAAAACAATCTTCCAAATCGTGCACTTTTCGATGAATTGCGTGCGTGGCGAATGGAAAAATCGAAAGAATTGAATGTGCCGCCATTTGCTATTTTTTCGCAAAAAGCATTGTATGAGTTGGTTACGCATTTGCCTGCAAACAATAAAGAATTGGTACAAATAAAAGGTTTCGGCAAAATAAAAGCACAGCAATTCGGCGAGGAAATTACTGCGGTAATTCGAGAGTATTGTCAAGAAAACGATATAACACCGGTGCTGTTTACCGACAAAGAAATTGCCCCGAAAAAATCAAAAGATGAAGATACAAAATTGGTGTCGTACACGCTTTACAAAGAGGGCAAAAGCATTGAAGAAATTGCCGCCGAACGTGGACTTGTAGCCTCTACCATCGAAGGACATTTGTCGCATTATGTAATGTTGGGCGAAATTGATATTCACGAATTGGTGTCTGCGGAAAAATTGGCTGTGATAACGGAATATTTTACCGATGTGGACGACCCTGCGCTTGGCGCGGCTCGTGAAGTGCTTGGCGAGGAATATTCGTATGGGGAATTGCGTTTGGTGAGGGATTGGTTACAAAAAGAGCAGAATACGGTATCTATCAAATAATCAATTCCATTCATTGCGGACGGCTTTTTGAAATTCTAAACCATCGGCAATATTGGGCAATGCTCCGAAAAATTTAGAGTAATTGCGATGTTGTCTTTGCACTCTATTTTTTCTAATCAACTGCAACGATTTTTTAAAATCAACTGCACTTACTTTGTCATCTATTTCTAATATCATACTAAATTTCGTTAAAATTCCAAATACAAAGATAACAACTTTTTTAATAAAAAAAATTGAGATGCGCAAAAAAATCCGTTTTCTATTGGTTTACATCTTGTAAGCCCTAAAAAATAGTGTAATTTTGTGGTTTAAATTTAGATACTAACGTATATGGTAAAACACTATGTAAACCGCACAAATTGGCTGCGAGCCTCCGTATTAGGAGCAAACGACGGCATTTTATCGACAACAAGTTTAGTTATTGGCGTGGCGGCAGCAAACGTGTCGCGCGAGGCGGTTATTTTGACGGCATTAGCCGGTTTGGTTGCCGGAGCGTGTTCAATGGCTGCCGGTGAATATGTTTCCGTAAGTTCGCAAACCGATGTGGAAAGCACCGATTTGAAACGGGAAAAAGGTGAACTTGAAAATAATCCGCAAGGGGAATTGGAAGAACTAACCAACATATACGTGCAAAGAGGTTTAACTGAGGATTTAGCTCGACAAGTTGCCATACAACTTACCGCCGAAAATGCGCTGGAAGCTCACGCAAAAGAAGAATTGGGGATTAACGATACCACAAAACCTCGTCCTCTGCAAGCGGCACTTGCATCGGCGGCTTCGTTTATTGCGGGTGGGTTGTTTCCTTTTTTGGTGGCTGTATTTGCTCCGGTGGCATCAATGATATTTTTTCAGTACGGATTTGCGATTGTTTTTCTAGCTCTATCGGGTGCTGTAACGGCTAAATTGGGCGGTTGCGGTATGGGAAAAGCAGTGTTGCGGATTTGTTTTTGGGGGACTATTGCAATGGTTGTGTCGGCAACGGTTGGGTATATTTTTGGGGTAAATGTGTCGTAATTTAGTTGTAAACACGCAGATTAAACAGATTTACGCAGATTTTCTATAAAAAAATACTACCTTTATCAAAACTTTTAAAAACACAAAGTTTTGATAAAGTCAATTATAATTAATTAAATATCAAATAAATATGAGCGGTATAAATAACATAAATATGAAAAAACTTTTTTTTATCTTGACAGCCGTTATCGGCTTTGGTTTTAGCACTTTTTCGCAAGATGCGGTAATAAACGAAAATGCCAATGATTCAAAGTATTATTGGATAAATGGGATTAGCTCAAAAGAAGATATTGGCGGCGTTGATGTAGAAACAACAAAACTCTCGAATGGAACGAAGATTGTTTTTACCAATTATAATACTTCGACTGTAACGGTATATTACAAAATCAAAAATGCAAACAACGAAATTTTAACGGGAAATAGAGTGTTGAAACCAAATGAAGCGAAGATAATAGTTGACGGCGACAACTATAATTACACCACAGGAGTAGAAATTAAAATCATAACAAGAAAATTAGCCGGAAGTGCAAATGTCTCTGTCGAAGAGGAAATTCCTGCAAAGCCTGAAACTAAAAAAACATTGAAAGGGTTTGACTATGTGGCAATTAGCATTGGCGGTTTTTGTTTGCTTGTTATTTTAATAGGTTATCGGGAAGCGCGGCAACAGTCGAAAATTAGAAAGAAATTAAAAAATGACGCTTATTTTCTTCAAAGAAAATCACATTCGGAGTTACGGGAATTTATAGCCACAGACATGTATTTCCTAACAGAAGATGATAAAAAAGAATTAAATAACATTGCTGCTGACGACTACACAGACGCTCGTGATTTGCGAAACAAAATGCAAGAATTAATTCAAGATGTGGGAGGTAGTCAAATCTTGGTTTATATAGCAGTGATTACTGTTATAACAGTAGCAATTATACTACTTTTTAGATTAGGTGTTGTTGATTTGGTATATAATAATCTTAGCACGATGTTGCGAGACACTAACAAATGACAAAACACAAGCAAAATAATACGCAACCATACAAATGTATGAAACACAGAAAATACCCAATAATAGTAATTAATATTTTATTAATAACGCTCGTCGTCAAAGCATATTTTTTTGACCCCGTAAGCGATACGAATGGAGTATTTTCTCTATTTGTATTGCTTTTTCTTGTTTTTTACAATATTTACTTTGTAATACTGCATAGAATGTTGCAACAAAAGAATCATTACGTTGAAATTTTATTCTATTTATTTCTTTTACTGCCTATTTTACTGCCTATTGCAATTTTATTGTATTATAGCTTTTAATTAAAAAATCAATAATTCAAAAGAAAAGCCAATGAAAAAAATAGTAATCGTATTAAGCCTTCTTGCATTAATCGCAAGCAGTTGCGCCACAAAGAGCAGATATGTAAACGACGAATACCGCCGATTGCTAATGCTTAGAGAAACACCCAAAGAAGTATACGGGATTTTGTGCGAGGGTGGTTTACAATTATAAAGAA
This sequence comes from Bacteroidota bacterium, assembly GCA_009786075.1. Lineage (GTDB taxonomy): Bacteria > Bacteroidota > Bacteroidia > Bacteroidales > UBA1715 > WQTX01. The sequence continues at coordinate 8,647 of WQTX01000010.1, forward strand.
AAGAAAAACATTCGGCTCACATGCAAGTAATATTCGGCTCAAAAAAAATATTTTTTGTCAAAAAATAACTACCTTTGTGAGCCGAATAAATGATAGAAAGAAATGGAAACGCAAGAATTACTATTAAACTACCTAAAAAATCACGCACATTCATCGTCAAAAGAAATTTTTGAGGGTTTACATTCCGCTGTCAGTTACGCAACCGTAAAACGCTCTTTATCAAAGTTATTAAGCGAAAATCACATTGTGCAACAAGGAAATGCCAAAAACAGCCGTTACACTCTTTCGCCAACTTTTAATCTTTTTTACCCAATAAATTTAGACGAATATTACAGCAAAGAAATTGACGAAAGAGAAATTTTGACAGGCTACAATTTTTCGCTTATTCCCGAAACATTGCAAAATGTTCCGCTTTTTACTTCCCAAGAATTGACTTTGTTACATAATTTACAAAATAAATTTTCCGAAAATATCGCTCAACTTTCTGATTTTGAATACAAAAAAGATATGGAGCGTTTAGCGATTGATTTAAGTTGGAAATCTTCGCAAATTGAGGGGAATACCTACTCGCTGCTCGAAACAGAACGCCTTTTGAAAGACAAACAAACGGCAGAGGGAAAAACAAAAGACGAAGCAATTATGCTTTTAAACCACAAAGACGCTATTGATTTTGTGGTTGAAAACTCTGATTACTTCCTTTCGTTGAGCGTTGCAAAAATAGAAGAAGTGCACAGCATTTTGATAAAAGAATTGGGTGTTGACAGGAATATCAGAACACGACGAGTGGGTATTACAGGAACAAATTACCGACCGCTCGAAAATGAATTTCAAATACGAGAGGCGTTACAACAAACGTGCGATTTAATAAACAACCGAGAGAATATTTTTGAAAAAGCGTTGTTTGCTTTGGTGTTGCTTTCATATCTTCAAGCGTTTACAGATGGTAACAAGCGAGTGGCGAGAATTACGGCAAATGCTGTTTTGTTTGCTAACAAATATTGTCCTATTTCATTTCGCACCGTAAATTCCATTGATTATAAAAAAGCAATGTTGTTGTTCTACGAGCAAAATAACATATCGGCATTCAAGCAAATATTTATAAATCAGTTCAAATTTGCGGTGGAAAATTATTTTTAGCAAAAAACGAGTTCCTAATGAAAAAAACAATAATTACATTAAGTTTTCTTGCGTTAATCGCAAGCAGTTACAATACGTGCTAAAAATATAATATGAAATCTCCATAAGATTTTTGGAAAAATCATACCAAGCGAAATGATTGTAATTCAATAATTTACGAAATTATATACACATGAAAAAATTTATTCCCTTCCGTAGTTTTAGCACTGAGCAAGAAGCTCAACAATTCGTGGAATTTATAGAACAAATGGGAATTGCTTACGAATTGGAAGAGTATCAAAAAAACGTACTTCCGGCGTTTCTTAGCAATGTAAGTAATAATGACAGAGAAATTTTGATAAAACTTCGCGGGGAAGATTTTGATAAAGCAAATGAATTTGTGTTGCACGACGATGAAATATCGGGTATAGAAACAAGTGCTTACTTGAATAATTTTACCGACGAAGAACTGATAGAAATATTGGTACAACCCCATGAATGGGGAATTGTGGATAGAACGCTCGCTCCCAAAATTTTGACTGAAAGAGGCTACAACATACATGCGTTAGATATTGAAAACAGAAAAAAACAGTATATTGCACAATTGACAGAACCTAAAAAAGCTTCACTTGTAATAATTATTTTAGGATATGTACTTGCTTTATTTGGTATAACAATCGGATTAATAATCGGTTGGGTTTTATTATCGAAAAAAACATTGCCGAACAGAGAAAAAGTCTATATTTATGATAAAAAGTCGAGGATGCACGGAACTATAATAGTAGCTATTAGTATTTGTTGGCTTATTGTTATTATTATTGGGGTTATTTTTAGTGTCGTTATTGGTTTATAGAAATTATTCAAATGAAACACACGCAATTAACATACGAAAATCACTCCTATTCGGGCAAAAAACACCCATTGGCATTTATGCTTGATAATATTACAAGTCCGAATAATATTGGTTCTGCGTTTCGCTTTGCCGATGCGTTGGGAGTGGAAAAAATGTATTTGGTGGGTAAAACGCTGTGTCCTCCAAATAACCGTATAACAAAAACGGCACGAAGCAAAGAAAAAGAAATTCCGTGGGAATATTATGAAACGGTTGAAGACGCTTTGCAAAAAGTAAAAAATGACGGTTATTCAATCGTTTCAGCCGAAATTACCGATAATTCAAAAGATTTGTCGCAGTGTGTTTTCGATACATCGAAAAAAATATGTATAGTTGCAGGCTCTGAAAGACACGGCGTTAGTCAAGAAATTTTGGACAGTTCCGATGAAGTTGTGCATATACCAATGGTGGGAAAAGGTTCTTCTATGAATGTGGTTGTGGCTTTGGCTATTGTAACTTATGAGGTTGTGAAACAAATGAAAAGAATTGTTTAATAGAAAAATATATTATGAAAAAAATAACTCAAATCCTAACACTACTACTTTTTACACAAACCCTCGTTGCCCAACCCCAAAAAGACGCCGTTTTCAGCGTTTTCGCAAAATCCATAGAAGTTTACAAAACCGGTAATCCGCTCAACAATCCGGTGATTTCGTTACTCAATAAAGAAACTTTTGACGTGCGTTTCGATATACTCAGCACCGATATTCACGATTTTCGTTACGAACTCATACTTTGCGACCGCAATTGGAATAAAAGCAATTTGCACACAAGCGAATATTTGCAACAATTTGGTACTCAGATTTTTGAAACAATCGAACATTCCGTAAATACCAATACCGATTATATTCATTACAGCGCACGGTTTCCGAATGAGAATTTGAAATTTCGCTATTCCGGCAATTATTTGCTACAAGTGATTGATAATGAAAACGATGAAATTTTGTTTCAAAAACGAATAATTGTAACCGAGCAATTGGTTAAAATGGACGCATCGGTGCAACGTTCCGACCAAGTGCAGTTTTTGGACGAATACCAAGAAGTGTTGGTTACGCTCTTTCCGTTAGGCTTTCCTATTCGCAATCCTTTGGGCGATATTTCGGTGCAAATTTTGCAAAACCACCGGTGGGACAATATGATAATTGCGCAAAAACCATCGCACATTATCGGCGACGAAATTCGCTATTGGCAAGGCTCAAACCTGTTATTTTTGGGCAATTCGGAATTTCATCAGTTTAATTTCAAAAGTTTTATGTATCCGGGCGGCGTGGTGCGCACTATTGAGTATAATCCACAGCAACGGCGTTACAATATACTATTGTACCCCAACAAAAACAGGAGTTACAAAGCATACAGCAAAACCGGCGATTTGAATGGGGGATTTACCATTTCGCACGATTTTTTGGAGCAGGCAAACACCCTTGCCGATTATGCCAATGTGGTTTTTACATACGCGCAACCGAAATCGCTCTATAACAACAACGATATTTTTGTGATTGGCGGTTTTTCAATGTGGCAGCCGAGCAATGCGTACAAAATGCAATATAACGAAGAATTACAGCAATACGAAGCTACAATTCTCTTAAAACAAGGCTATTACGATTATTTATTAGCGCATTTTGACAAAAAAACAGCACAATTTAATAGTGCCGATATTGAAGGAAGTTTTTATCAAACCGAAAATGATTACGAAATTTTTGTCTATTTTTACGACCAAATGTATGGCTACGACCGTGTGATTGGCTATAAAAAACTTAATTCTGTACGCAATGATAATTAAACAAACGCAATTTATAAAAAGCAGTACTACCGAAGCGCAATGCCCCAAATCCGATAATCCCGAATTTGCATTTATCGGACGTTCCAATGTGGGAAAATCGTCGCTTATAAACCTGCTGACCAATAATAATAAATTGGCAAAAGTGTCGGGAACACCCGGTAAAACGCAGACAATCAATCATTTTCTTATCAACAATCAATGGTTTTTGGTGGATTTACCCGGTTACGGATTTGCCAAAGTAAGCAAAAAAGACCGTGCAAATTTTGAGCAATATATACGAGCTTATATCACTGAACGCAAACAACTTACCTGCCTGTTTGTACTTGTCGACAGCCGCCACGAGCCACACGCCATCGACGTGGAATTTATCAATTGGCTTGGCGAACAAGGCATTCCCTTTGCCATAATTTTTACAAAAACCGATAAAATGAAACCACTTGCTTTGAAACGAAATGTTGAAGTTTACAAAGAAAAATTACTTGAATTTTGGGAAGAACTCCCTCCCCTGTTTCTTTCGTCGGCAGCACATAAATTGGGGCGTGATGAGATTTTGGAGTATATTGGTGGAATAGTTTAATACCAAAGTGATTTATATTTCATGCTGGATTGCTTCGTCGTGCCTCCTCGCAATGACGCTCTTTCGAAAGTTAGCACAAATCAACAAAAGAGCGTCATTGCGAGCGGAGCAAAGCAATCTATTATTACTTCGGAATGAAAAATAATTCACATTGGTATAACTTCTTTCTTGGAATGTGAATCCCCCCCCTACATCAGCGTAAACCGCAAATTAACTCCACCACTCATAGTCGAAGTTGGATACCCATTAGTAAGCGGTCGATTTATGTTGTGGTCTAAATAAAGGCGCACCGTAAAGCGGTTGTTTATCATATAATCGGCGTAGGATTTAAACGAAAACACGCGGTTGCCCGAAATTTTACGAGTAATGTCTTCCACAATATTGCGGCGAATGGTTTGGTCGTTGCGGATTGAAATATCACATCGAACATTGAGGTCGTTGGCGTATGTTTTTCCGCCACGAGCGGTGTTGATTTTTATTTTGAAATTTTTGAACACGTAGCCTATTCCAAATACATATTCGTAGCCGCCGGTTTCCGAAATTTCGGTGTTTTGGAACGAAAGCGATACATTTCTATTGCTGCGGACTTCAAATTTTGCAGTAATATCGTTTTGCAAACGGGCATCGACTCCAATCAACGGATTGAAACGCTCGGAAATACTCACTGCTCCCACTGCGTACTGCGGCGCAAGATATATCAAGCCATCAACCCGGTCTATAAAAAAGCGTTCGTCAATCATGTTGTCCGAAGAGAAATTTTGATACGAAGCCATACTGTAAGTCGAAGTGTAGGCGTGGTTTAAGTTGATTGATTTGAAATATGGTTTAAACAATTTCAATCGAGCCAAACCATTGTACGATGCGCGCCAATTGAGCGTGCGCAAAAAGTCGCCAACCGAGGCAAACATTGGTATAAAATAATCTTTCGTGTACACATTTTCGGGTGTTTGACGAGTATAAGCCGACACAAACGCCGGAATAAGCACATCTTGCGAAGTTTCTTTGAACAATACCGGCAATCCGTTATCGGGATTTATCTCGTAATTATCGCCAAATTGCTCGCGTATCAAGCGGTTTGCCACCGCAACTCTATTGTGGCGGAAACGCATATACGCCTTATCGGAATTGAACGACGAACCAAGCGCATTGTAGGTCATGGTAAAATTACCGTTCACTAAGGCATTTTGCCTGTTTGTGTAGTAATCGCCCACTATAAATCGTGAGTGATTGCGAGAATACGCCCTGTCGGAATTGAGTGTAATACGCATATTTTGCACGGGCTCTAACGTTGCCTGCGTTTTCCACTGTGTAGAATACAGGTGGCGGTATTTATCGGTCAGCAAATCATTATCGACAATCCAATGCGCGGTGTTCAAATAATTATCAAGATTGCTTGGCACCAAACCTATTACGTATGGCGGCATTGGTGTGTGATTTCCCATACTGAATGGGGCATTCATTCCAAAAAGTTGTGAGCCGTATTTGTAACCCGGAATGTACGTTCCCTCCGATTGCGAGTAGCTTATGTTTACCGATTTTATCATCATAAGCGTATTTACCACTTTGTCGGTGGTTTGTGTCAATCGCGTAACTTCGGTACTTCGTTTGCCCGAAACCGAAATTTTCGCTTTTGCGACATCGGCATTTGGAGTAAATTCCACAATATCTTTTGAAACCACGTTGGTAGTACCTTGCACCACTTTTCCGTTTTCGTCCGTAACAATTAGGCGCACATCTTCGGTTTTCAATTTATGTTTCAAGCGGAATGGTTTGTCTGCCTGTAATTTCACACCTGCTTTATCGAACTTCACGGTTTCTTGGCGTGGTTGTTGCCCCGCCGGAGTTGCACGCTGCGCATTGCGCATACGTTTTGTTACATCGTTCAAATAGCTTGATTTGGTGTACAATTTCGTAAAATTGAATGTTCCGTCAATCGTGTGCGTATTGCTATTTTTTATAGAATTTCCAAAATTTATATCATCACGCAATTCCGAGCCTATCAACCAATCGTAGTTACCGTTGTAACGGTAATTCGATGTAATCCAATCGGTTGCCTTAAATTTATCAAGCGGCAATTGATAGGTCAAATTCCATTTTTGCGAGAATGAAATGTTTTCGCCAAAACCCAACAAACCGTCTATCAATTCACTGCGGTATGCGCTCCATTCGTTCGGGTCTTCTCGGTTTATCACGCCAAAAGGCTCGTTAATTCGTGAAACATTGAGTGCCGAATACGATAATTTCAAATTTTTGGAAAGTGCATAATTCACATTATACGCCCGGCTCCATGTAAATAATTTGCTTGCCGTGGTTGGCAAATTTCCGTAACTCGACAAATTGCGGCGTTGCTGTTCTCGGTAACTCCTGTCCCAATTATTGGCAAAGCTATATGAATTTGGGAATAAGAAGAAATTGAAATCTTTGAAAAATTTAACCTGACTATTTTTAAACGGCTGGTAATTTTTTGGCTGCAAATTGTAAGTATAATTAAACGCTACGCGGTATTGATGATTGTAATTTCGCTCAAAATCAATATCGTGGGCAAAAAAGCGGCTATAGGCATAACTTGTAGAAAAGTTGGGCAAACTCCACGGACGCAGTTTTTTAGGCTGTTTGCCTATGCGCACGTTGGTAAAATTGTAATTAAAATTCTGTGAATAGCTGCGAGCCATTTGCAGGAGCGAATCGCGCTGATGTTGCGAGTCTAAATTATCGAGTGCTTGTTTGAGCAAAATATCGGGATTCGTAGGGTCGTATTGCGGGCGAATATAAATTTCCGAAAAATCAATATAAAAGGGTAAATTGAGATTCCACGCATCGGGGAAAAATTTGTGTAACGACACGTTTGATGCCACATTATATTGGTACCTGTCTTCTTGCGAACGCTGAAACACTTTTTGGTCTATACTACCAAAGCCCGGTTTCGAGGTTTGCCCCGAAAGCGAAAGTGTGGCAAAATCGGCAAAATTCATACGGGTCGAAACATTGGCAGCCCAACCGCTTTGGTCGTTCATACCGGTTAGGCGCATTTCGTTGAACCACACAACAACCGATTTTGGCTGCCCGTCGTCGTTGGGGTTCGAGGCATTTTTTTTACGGTTACGCACCCCTATCATAATTGTGCGCACATTACCCAAATTCGGACGACCTTTTATACTAATACGGTTATTCCCAATATATTTAGGATATACATGAAAGGGTTGCAAATCCGGCTTTGCGCCGGTGCTTATCATTTTATCACGTTCAAGTTTCAAATTTCTCAACACCTCAAATTCTATTGATATATTATTCGCTTGGGGCCACACAAGGTAACGGTCGGCTAAACTATTGTTGCTGTATCGTCCGTGTTCGGTAAGGGTCAAAGGCACTTCGTATTCATAATAATTTTCGGTAAAGTCGCTACCGAGACGAATAAAAGCATACACATCGCCGTCGTGCAAACTCATATCGCCAATAAGAGCTTCGGCGTGAACAAACATTTCCAATTTACCAAATTGGCGAAAATCTTTGTTAAATTGTTTAAACACTGCCTTTGAATTTCCATCGTCAAGGTCTACTATTATCAATTGCAGCGCCGATTCGTTCAGTTCACGAATGGAGGTATTTGTGGGGTCAATAACCCTGTCGACACCCGGAGGCAATACATAATTTACCGGTGTTCGCATAGCATTTTGCTCAATACTTACCGAACTGATGTCTAAATCGGAATCGTTGAAAATATCGTATTCGCCGGCTTCGAAAATAGGCTCGTTGTAACTGCGCCAGCTATTGTACACAAGTGCAAATTCAGCAATACGCAATATTACCGAATCGGAAAATCCACGCAAAAATATACGCATATTTTGAATATTTTGAAAATCGGAAATATCGCCAATGCGCTCTTTGGCATCGGTATGAATAGGAATTTTGAATTGATACCATTTCGTTTGCGTGGTTGGAGCACCCGTATTACGCACTGTTTCTGTCAATTCATCGACTATAAAATTTCGCCCAACCTCCATATCGGCGCGGCGCAAACTAATGTGATATTGATAGTAGGATTCGGTTTCTTGCAACGTATTGTCATTGTTCAAGTCTTCACTATCAGGTCGGTAGGAAGAAACGCCTTGCGTGGTGTTAATCGGAGTATTGCCGTCGGTGCCTGCGAAATATTTATATAGCCACGGAATATCAATATTTTGTCCGCGATTGTCTAAGAACGACGAAAAATTATCGCCCGATGGGTCATTCCAAAATCGTTCGTAGGCTTCGGGAGTTAACAGTGTTTTTATTGAATCCAAATAGGCGGCAAAGTGATTTTGCTCGGCATCATCATTCAAACCATCAAGTCCTACGTCTTGAATTTTACGAGGAACATCAACGCTAAAACCGGTTTCTACTATCGAATAATTCGGCACACGCCCCCACACGGTTTCATCGTACCGGCGTGGGTCGGGCAACAAACCATTTTCCGCCGCACGGCGACCGTCGCGCAACACATCTTCCGAAATTCTACCAAGATTTAGATAAAAATCGCCGCCTCTATGAACGCCTAAAGTATCTTCGGCAAAAGGGTCCATCAACCAAAATTCTATGTATTCCACATTGCTTTCTTCAAAATCGGTGGTTGTGAGCGCTTGCATAATACCGCCCCAACGTTTTTCGGGATTGTTTAAATAGCCATTTTCATCCAAACCAAACGAAATTCCGGCATGTCCACGAGCGTCGTAGTTATTTTGCCCGCGTTCATACGGGTAATACGCAATGTTCAAAATCGTCATCGGCATATTTTCGGCAACGGTCAAATCGGTAAAAGGGAACAAATTGGAGCGAAAAACCGGACGGGAATAAGTCATCTGCTGTATCGCCTTGCTCACAGGCGAATTATTCTGGTAAAAACTCATATTAATATTGTACCACGAAATAAGCGCTTTGTTGTAATTGAAAGCCAAATCATTTACCAACGAACCTTCGGGGAAGTTGCGGCGTTGCCCTTGCGGTGTGCTTGCAATGCGCCACGAAGTAGGCTCACGCAAATAAATGCGTCCTTCGGTATTTTCAAAATTATCAATTGCTACGGCATCGGTTATAAACCGTGATTGCCCCGGAATTAACTGCGCAAATTCGCCCGAAAGCGCTATATTCGATGCTTCTTTGGTACTTACAAAAGGTACATACTTATCAACAATTCGGGTAAGAATAGGCGCCGCTGTGGTGTATTTTGCATCGAGCCCCCACATAGTATTTACAATCGGGTAATCGTCGAAACCTACTTTTTGCACCATTGGTTTTTCGCTCAACCGCATAACCGTGGCACCAAAATTTATGTTTTGATTGTGGCGATATTCGAGCCGAGTTCCCAGCAAATTTTTGGTACGCATGCTAAAAAGCGGATTGCTCTCGTAATTAATTTGAATATTACTGCCCGATTGCAACAAACCTTCATTGATAATTCGTACCGTTCCGCCCATATAATCAACCGTAAAATCAACGCCTTCGACCAATTGCCTACCACCGGCGGTAACTTTTACCGAGCCTTTTTGCACTTGCGTGGCATTAAGCGAAATTTCCGAACGCACCGACGATTTGTAAGTTCCCACAAGCAAGAATTTATTTCTTTCGGCTATTTGCCGTGCGGCACTTTGCGTAGAATCGTACAATTCTTGAAATACATATTTACGTGCAATTTCGGGGTTGTCTATTTTCTTTGCCAAATGCGAACCAAAGGGCTCAAGCACCGGAAAATAAATAATTCCCCGTGCAGGATTTATGGTAAAACCTTCTATAAAGTCGAAAATTCCATCGGCGTAAGGCAAATTATCAACTGAAATAGTATCTAAATTCATTACCGAAAGCAAGTTTTTCCCTTTTATTGCCCCTTCGGGTATATAGGGAATTGGTGTTCCGGTGCGGTCGTCTTCGTACAAAATATTTAAAAAGAAATCTTGTCTGCTAATCCCGTAACCGCCAATGGCATACACGTTTTTCATCATCAAATCCCAGTTGGCAAACGAAGGCGTATTTTGCGTTGATTTCACCAATTTCACAATCAACACATCGGGGTGCGCCACACTTTCGTTGGCAAATTCCCCTACTTGGTACACCTGCCCTTTATATTCGTATTCATACGCCATTGCAAGTATTTTCGCCGGATTAACCGCCGAACGTAACGAAATGTAACCCAATTTGTTATTTATCTCATATTCATTGGGTTGCAGCATTACGGCTTGTTCTAATTTTTCGTAATCATGCCCCTGCGTATAACTGCCGCTCAACGCACTCGAAACATTATTGATATTACGAATGCCCGGCAAATTGCGAATGGTGTTATACAATTTTCCATTTGTTGGTAAATTATATTCTTTGCCACCACCGGCAGTTGGCACATACTCTTCGCCCAAATTGGTAAGTGCGAGAATGTTACGGGCATTTTCCCGTCCGGTTGAAGTCTGCGTAGTCCAAATTTCAACCCGGCGAATTACAATACCGCTGGTAATTTGAGGCGTAGTGCGAAACGCCTCTTCGTAATGCTCACGGAAATAATGCCCCAAGAAAAAGTGTTTGTTGCGGTCGTAATTATCGGAACGCACCTCAAACTTCTCGGTTTGCGCGCCGCCTTGCACGTTGACTGACGAAAATTCACCTTGCTGGCGTGAAAAAACGCTGTTGACAAACAATTTGCCGAATTGCAATTCGGTAGTTACCCCGAACAAACTCTGGCTACCGCTTATAAGTGAATTGGCAACCGGGAACTGCACATTGCCCACTTCTATTTTTTTAATAATTTCGTCTTCGTCGCCTTCGTATTTCAGTTTTATTTCTTTGTCGAACTCAAATTGCGATTCGGTGTCGTATTTCAGCGTAAGCGACACTTTATCGCCCACTTTTCCGGTTAAACTCATTTGAATTTTATTGTTGAAATCGAACAACAACGAACGTTGCTGACTTCTCGAAAACCGTGGATTTTGATTATTCAAATATTTAAAACCCAAACTAACTTCGGCAGCACCCTGCATTTTTATATCAAGCTGATTTTCATCGAAAAAACCTGTTCCATCGCCATCGAAATCCAATTTAGGCAAATATGACGACCCGGCTGCTGCGCCGCCCTCCGATTTTCCCCGTGATTCCTGCGCTCGTGTTTGCCAATAATCGGCACGGCGTTCCTGTCCCGAAAAACGGAAATATTCCTGCGCCGACATAGAAAATGGCGCACCAATAGGCTCATTGCCAAGCATTTGTTGGATTTCATATTCGCCCGTTTCGGGATTATAATCTACTTGATATGTCAATCCGGGCGACTTGTTCAAGCGAAAGGGCGTATTTCCTTGCTGTGCATTTTCCTCAAATAGATTGGGGTTCTGCGGCGGAATTGGATAAGGCAAATCAACCGGTGGGTCGCCGTCGAGAACTGCGGCGCTTTGCGCCGATTTTTGAGAATTGAGAACAGAATAATACGTTGCAACAATAGTATTCGAAGCCGACGCTATAAAAATAGCCGCCCCGAGAATAAGGAAAAAAAGATATGTTCGTTTTGCAAATTTCACGTATTCTATTTCTGCCAATTTTACACTTACATTTGTTTAAGAGCTTGTTTTACAATCTCTTCCACGCTTGCATGAGGGTTTGTTTTTACTATATTTTGTATAACTTTGTCGGCAGTCGCTTTTGCAAAACCTAACATAGACAAAGCAGATAACGCTTCGTTTTGTATTATATTGCTTTGAATCGGCACATTTTCATCGAATGCTGATACGAGCACCATTTTATCTCGTAAATCTACAATTATTCGTTGCGCGGTTTTTGCGCCAATTCCTTTCACACTTTGAATTAAATTCACATTGCCCGAAGCAATTGCCTGTGAAATTTCGCTGTATGAAAGTTTTGAAAGTATCACTCGCGCCGTATTTGCGCCCACACCCGAAACCGAAATCAACAGACGAAACAGCGCACGTTCCGTTTCTTGCACAAAACCGTAGAGTTCATGCACATCTTCACGAATAATTTCGTGCACAAGAAGTGTTGCCTGTGTGTTTTCGTGTAATTGTTCGCAAGTAAAAAGCGAAATATTTATAAAATACCCAATCCCCGCATTGTCGATAATTACGTAGGTTGGGGTTGTTTTTTTTACTGTTCCTGAAATATATTCTAACATAGGTAGGAATTTTAACGCAATTTATTTTTTACCAAATTATCATATTCCTCCCGCGCATGACACACATCGCAAGCAGTAAAAATTGCTTGAAGCAACGAACTTTCCGAAGCCTGATTTTGATTTGCCAAATTATAGGCAGTGCCATGTCCGGGCGACACTCGCACTATGGGCAAACCGGCGGTGTAATTCACTGCCGATTCAAAATCGGTAGCTTTAAAGGGTGCAAGCGCTTGGTCGTGATACATTCCCAAAATTGCATCGAATTGCGTGTATTCGTGCGAACCGAAAAATCCATCGGCAGCATAGGGACCAAGTGCCATAATCCCTTTATCGCGAGCGGCTTTTATTGCGGGAATTATAACATCTTGTTCTTCGTTTCCAATCACGCCATTGTCGCCGGCATGAGGGTTTAGTCCAAAAACTGCTATGCGTGGTTTTGTGATTTCGAAATCACGTTTCATGCATTCGTTGAGCACTTCCAATTTTTGTAGAATACGTTCTTTGGTAATATATTTTGCCACATCAGCTATCGGCACATGACCGGCAACAACACCCATTTTCATAAAATCGTTCATAAGCAACATTACATGATTGGGGTTGCCAAATTCTTGCGCCAAATATTCGGTATGTCCGGGGAAATGAAAACCGGCATCATTTATATTTTTCTTATTGATTGGTGCTGTTACAATGCAGTCAATGGCATTGCTTTTCAGGTCGGCAACTGCTCGCTCAAGAGCCGCAAACGCCGCTTTACCTGCTTCTATGGTCGAAGTTCCGGGTTCTACTTTTATTTCGCCGGACACACAATCTATCAAATTAATGCTATTGGCATGAGCTGCGGCAACATTTTGAATAGTTGTGAAATTAAATTTCTGAATATCAAGCGATTTACGGTAAAACGAAAGCGCTTTTGAAGAGCCATAAATTACGATTGTATTATTTTCATACACTCGTGGGTCGCTCAAAGCTTTTAGAATTATTTCGTAGCCTATGCCGTTGAAATCGCCGTGGGTAATACCTATGGTAAGATGTTTCATTCGATTGTAGTTTGTATATGGGCACAAATATACATCTTTCGTGTAAGTGGCGATGATTTTTTTGATTTTTTGTTTGAAATTTATACCCCTAAATCCCCTAAAGGGGACTTTTGCTCCGTGCAAACTCTGTTGTTCATGTCTTTTTCGTAGTTTTTGGAGCCCCCTTTAGGGGGTTGGGGGTTATTCTTCTACGATTGTTTTAGTTGTAATATGTTTTCCTGCATCAAAAACCGGACAATTTTCGCAATTTAAAAAAACTTTATTGTCATTACTCTTGAAAAACCGTTTCCCTTTTTTATGTTGAAATTCATAAAAATCACAACCGCGTTCATAGTGATATATAATGCCTACAAACTTAAATGAGGCATATTTTTTAGCCCATTTTTTAGGATATTCTCTTTCTACGTAGTTATTGCCGGTAAAATAATCTTTTGCTTCATACTTGAATTTTGCACGATATTCTTCGGCATATTTTTCATATTTTTTCTGAGAAAAAACAACAATTGTACCGTTATCTTTGGCGACAAAAACATCTTCTTCTTTCTGAGTAAATTTCGTTTTTCCAAAAATTTCCTGCGCAAGAGCGGTCTGTTTTTCTTGAATAGTTTTTTCCTTTGCCACAGGAGGTGCAATGTTATACGTATTGCTCATGGTATCGGCAACAATAGTATCTTTCATTACCACAATAATACTATCGCTTATCTTCCACGCAATATCACTTTGTGAATTTCTTTGGCAAGAGAATATTGCCAATAGCACAAATAGAATAAAAATTTGTTTTTTCATGGCGTTTTATTTTTATAAGGAAATTTTAAAAAATCAAATTGTAATATTTCGGTGCTCTGCACCTTGCGTTACGGTCAATATCTTGTACTACAACTATTGCGCTGCTATGCAGCTTTTAGGTGCAGCGCACCACCGATATTTGTAGAGAGAAATTAAATAATTCAGTATTAGGTGCAGCGCACCGAAATATATTTTAGAAAATATCAAAAAAAAAAATCACCCCAAAAAAGCCGTCAGCGGACTACTCGCCTCAGCAGTATTTCGCTGCTCTGCCAATTGCGCTTCAAACGCCATTCGTCCGGCTTGTACAGCCAAAGCAAATGCTTCTGCCATAGCCACAGGATTGCCGGCAATGGCAATTGCAGTATTTACAAGCACCGCATCGGCTCCCATTTCCATAGCTTCAGCAGCGTGCGACGGTGCGCCAATGCCGGCATCGACCACTACAGGAATAGTGCTTTGTTCTATAATTATTTCCAACAAATCGCGCGTGAGCAAACCTTTATTGCTGCCAATTGGCGCACCCAAAGGCATAACGGTTGCCGCTCCTGCCGCTTCAAGCAATTTGCACAACACCGGGTCGGCTTGAATGTAGGGCAAAATTACAAAACCCAATTTTGCCAATTCTTCGGTAGCTTTTAAAGTTTCTATTGGGTCGGGCAGCAAATAACGAGGGTCGGGGTGTATTTCGAGTTTCAACCAATTGGTTTCAAAGGCATCACGCGCCAATTGTGCAGCAAAAATCGCCTCTTTTGCTGTGCGCACGCCCGATGTGTTGGGCAAAAGTTGAATACTCGGTTTTTTTATGTGCATAAGCATATCATCGCTCGCATTTGTGGGGTCTAAGCGTTTCATGGCAGCCGTAACCATTTCGGTTTGCGATGCTTCAATTGCTTTTTGCATCATTTCGTGAGAACTGAATTTTCCTGTTCCAAGAAATAATCGAGACGAAAATTCTTTGCCTGCTATTGTTAGTTTTTTCATGTTATTATATTTTTCACCATATATCAGTAACAACTCCTCCAAAAAGAAAATCTCCAAAAAACTCCCAAATTTTGCTTTCTTTTTGGATTGTTTTTATCAGTTTTTTCGTTTCTTCCACCGGATTTTTCGCCCGCAAAATTGTGGACGAAAGCGCAACGCCCGCAATTCCGGTTTTCATCAATTCCGGAATATCACGTTTGGCAATTCCACCGATGGCAAAAATAGGCAAATCAATTTTATTTTCTCTGCATTGCTGCAAAATAGTTGTATATCTTTTCAATCCAAGCAACGGACTAAGATTTTTTTTCGTTTCGGTAAATCGAAATGGTCCCAAACCAATATAATCAACGCCGACTTTGTGTAAATTTACAATATCGTCAAACGTATTTGCCGTGCTGCCAATTATAAAATCATTGTCTAAAATTTTACGCGCTTCGGCAGGCGGCATATCTGTTTTTCCGAGATGTACGCCCGTTGCGCCAACGTTTTTGCAAATTTCCACATGGTCGTCGATGTAAAAACACGCTCCGTATTGGTCGCATAGTTTTTTTACAACAACGGCAGTTTTTTTAATTTCCGCAAATGGCGCATCTTTCATGCGCAATTGTATGTGTTTGCAACCGCCACGCAGTGCAATTTCGGCAGATTGTGCGTAAGAATATTTTTCGGTTTGGTGGGTTATGAAAATTAAGCCGGTCATAATGCAAATTCCCGTTCTAATTTCTCACGAACTACCGCATTAATGCTTGTGCCGTGTGTTTCGGCAAAGATTGCTATTCTGCTGTGAATAGCAGGCGGTATGCGAACATTAAACACACCATTGTAGCCTTTTCGTGGTTTTATTCCCAATTCGGCACAACCCTCTAAATAACTGTCTATTCCGGCTTTAAAATCATTTTCTAATTCTTCAACCGTAATACCCTCGTATGAAATTAAATCTTTTGCCATTCCAAGAACTTTACCATATAAGCATTTTTCTTCTTTGTTGTATTCAATACTACCGTAGTAGCCTTTGTATTCAAGATTATTCATAGCTTTTATATTAAATTATTATTTTTTAAGGTATTATGCAAATCTTTCAACGCCGTCTCTTTAATTGGAGCACCTTGTGTGTGCGGTTTATGCAAATCAATAATCATTTTTTCTTCCTTATTTATAAATCGTACACGAGAACCCGATGTTTTTCCTTTGTTACTTATTTCAAAACCAAATCCGCTTAGTAATTTTGTCAATTCCCCAAATGTAAAATCCTTTGGTTGGCTCTTAAACCGTTCAATTAATTTATCTTTTGTTGTCATTTATTTGAATATTTATGCAAATGTAACTATTTTTAGTTGCATTTGCAATATTTTTTTGTTTTTCTTATTATAGGCAAAGCTGCCGTTCTATTCTTGCTGGTTTTATCTGTTATTTATTTGTCTTGAACCAAGATTTTTACAAGATTAACTTCGTTAAGCTCCGCTTCGCTACGGTTAAAAAATCCTGTAAATCTTTTAAATCTTGTGAAAATCGTGGTTCAGACAACAATCAAATAAATAGATTATTCCCACACACACCGAACCGAAAATCCAAACGTGCGGTTGAGGGGGCTCTCGTCGATGTTAACACTGTTGAAAGCCACGCTGTAGGCAAGGGTAGTGCCACTCTCGGTACTGCTCCAATAGTAGCCGAGCGTACTTGCGCTGTAGAGCGCGCCGGTGTCGTTGTGGCGATACCCCGCAGCAGGAAGGAAAAGAGAAGCTCCGGTAGCTTTATCGGTAAATTTACAGCCGGTTACACCTTTTTGAGTAATCCATTCCCTTGTTACTTTTTCCGTATCGAATAACGTTTGTTGTTCTGCTATGGTAGGCACTCGCCAACCTTTGGGGCTTGGGTCGTTTGCCTTTTCCCATGTGGCGCCAGCGGCACCTGTTTTGTTCCAATTGCTTACTCCGGCATCAGTCGTATTCCACGCTTCGGAGCGGTTCCATTGGTAAAACATTCCTGCGCTTTCGGGCGTTGCGGCAAAAGAGCCAACGGCATCTACGTTGCGAGTTGCCCATTTTACACCGTTAATTACTACGCCGGCATCGGAGTCTTTTGGAGCGGTTGCACACGAGGTAAACATTGCACTTGCAAAGCCTAAGGCAGCAAGCAAACTGAGTTTTAAGATTTTTTTTCTCATAATGGTAAAATTAAAAATGTTTGTAAAAAATTGTTTGTTGTTATTTTTCGCCCCTACAAATATACAAATTTTTTAAACCGTTGCAACAATCCTTGCACATCGCCCGTTTTTTCAAAATCCGACCACAAACCACCCAAAATTGCAATGCCGCCAAAACCATATTCGACAACCTGCGGAATATTTTCCGGCGTAATTCCGCCAAGGGCAATAACCTTTTCGTTGATAATTCCCTCATTTTTTGCCTGCAATAATTCTTCGTGCGAAAAGGCTTTGGTGTAACCGTTTTTTGAAATACTATCGAAAATTGGGCTTAAAAAAACGTAATTGAATTGTGAAATATTTTTTATTTCGTTCAATGAATGGCAGGATTTGCTGGTGTGCCGTAGAGACGCAATGCATTGCGTCTCTACAATTGGATTCCGTCTATTAATATGAACACCTTTCAATGCAAATTCATTAAGCAACAAAAAATGGTCATGCAATACAACACGACCACGATATTCTTGTGGAATTTGAGCTACAAAATTTCGCATTTCCGCAATGGTAGAATACGGTTTTCGCAAGTGAAAAATTTCTAATCCGGCTTCAAAAAGCGAGCAAACAGCTGTCGCCTCTTGTGCAAAAAATGTTTCGGTGCTAACAATAATTAATTTCATATTGAATTACTAATTAACCACAATTCCAAACTCCCTCCCTTATGGGGAGGGCTGGGGAGGGGCTTCTTCACCCTCCCGAAACAGCATGAATAAGCATCAACTCATTACCATCGGAAAGTTGCACGTCAGCCCATTGCTCTTTGGGAATTACCTCGTAATCAATAGCAAGCGCAATTCCTTTTGTGGGCAATTCGAGCGATGCAATAAAATTGGCTACACTTGTATGTGCAGCCAATTTATATACTTTGTCGTTCAGTGTGATGCAAATAGTGTTCATCAATTCTCAATGAGTGTGATTAGGGTCGCTATGGTCGTGTGCCGGTTGCGTATTCACAACATTTCCTTTTATAGTTAGAGAAAGCGTGGTTGTGGCTTTTTTCCTATTAAGTTCCTCCAAAGTTTCTTTATTTTTTTCTAACTTCTTTTGAATAGCTTTTGCTTTTTTAGGATTAGCCTCTAATTTTTTCTGTAGTTCTTCTGCTTCCTTTTGATTTGCTTCTATTTGCTTATCAAAATCAACCTCCGCAACAACCGTAATTGATTTAGAAAACGTACCCTCAATGTGCGTATTGTTGTATTTTACCCGTATTTCACCTGTTGCTCCCGGTAATATTGGGTCTTTTGTCCATTCCGGCACAGTACAACCGCAAGTAGCGCGCACAGAGGTTAATTTTATGGGCATTTTATCTGCATTTTTGAAACGAAATACTGTTTCTACCGGTTCCGATGAGTTCGTTTTTTGAATATTACCGAAATCTATTATCTGCGTTTCAAATTCAATTTGAACTGTTGCCGGCGGAGCTGTTTGTTCTACTGTTTTTGATTTTTTTTGTTTTCCGGCTTTACCTTCGGTTTGAGCCGAAACTAATGTTGTCATAAACAACAATGCAATTGCGAAACTTAATTTTTTCATGGTTTTAGATATTAAAGATATTTATAGATATTAATTGATATTTACTTCGTGATATTCGATTGATATTCGTTGTTATTTGGTTATTTGGTTATTTGGTTATTTGTTGATATTCAATAGATATTCAGTTGATATTCATTGTTCATTGTTAATTATTAATTATTCATTGTCTTGTGTCTAATAGTCTTATGTCTAATAGTCTAACAGTATTAATTAACCACCTCTCCTTTTATTACCAATGTAACAGGTTTGTCGGGGTTTATGTTCGATGTTACAAAAATATTTTTATTGAAATACCCCATTTTACTGGTATCGTAATTCACTTTTATTTCGCCCGTTTTACCGGGCAATACCGGTTGATTTGTAAATTCCGGTGTAGTGCAACCACAGTCGGCTTCTACTTTGGTAAGCACAATGGGGGTGTTACCTGTATTTTTGAAACGAAAAACCGTTTCGCCCGATGAACCTTTTGTGATTACACCATAATCAATAACCAAAGAATCGAAAGCGAAGGGGCTTTTTTCTACTTTTTGTCCGATATTTTTCTTAGTTGCTGAGCTTGTCGAAGTATTTTGTCGTTTTTCGGTTTTGTTCGATTGTGCCGAAACTACTGTTGTTAAGCTCAACAATGCGATTGCAATTAGTAACTGTTTCATACGAGTAAATTTTATACAAATGTAGTTATTTTGTGAAACGACAATTCATTTTTACTGTTTTTTTTTTATTACATAAATTTTGCCACATTTTTTTGTTATTTTTGCACGGTTTCCTCCATTTTCCGTCATTCCTGCGAAAGCAGGAATCTCTTAATAATAGTGCCTTTTTTGAGGAGATTCCTGCTTTCGCAGGAATGACGGGGAACATTTAGGATTGTTTCCAAGAATAGATTACCTGTTTTTATGCACAACAAAAACAACACACAAAAAGCAGCGCACATAATTGCAAACGGCGGATTAGTAGCTTTTCCCACCGAAACGGTGTATGGTTTGGGGGCAAATGCGCTCAATGCCGAAGCTGTTGCAAAAATTTTCGCCCTCAAAGAACGACCTTCGTTCGACCCGCTTATTGTGCACATTGATACGTTTGATTGGCTCGAAAAACTCACAAAAAACACAGCTCCCGAAATTATTCCCTTTTTGGAGCATTTTATGCCCGGACCATTAACCGTGGTTTTGGAAAAATCAGATATTGTGCCGCCAATTGTAACATCGGGACTTAATACGGTGGGTATTCGTATGCCAAACAATGACATTGCCCGTGAATTAATTCGTCTGTCGGGTTGCCCAATTGCTGCGCCGAGTGCCAATAAATTCGGGCAACTAAGCCCAAGTTCGGCAGCGCACGTGCGCAAACAGTTACCTAATGTTGATTATATTCTCGACGGCGGAAATACGCAAGTTGGCATAGAATCTACAATTATAACATTCAATGACAAAGAATGTACGCTGCTCCGTCCGGGAATTATTACGCCCGAAGAAATTACCAAATATTTGCCCGAAGGCTATACGTTTACTACAAAAAAAATAGAGTCGATAATAGCTCCGGGCTTATTACAAAGTCATTATTCGCCGAAAAAACCATTGTTTATTTTCGATACATTACCCGAAAATTTTCCGCCTCACAGTGGATTAATTCTTCACAAAACAATGGAAACACCAATTGTTGAACGTTGCATTTTTACATCACACACCGGAAATTTGGTGGAAGTAGCAGCACAATTATTTTCATCGCTCCACACTATGGAAGACGACAACAGTGTTGAACATATTTATATTCAAGCAGTTGCCGAAAACGGTTTGGGCGTAGCCATTATGGACAGAATGAAAAAGGCGGCGTTTCAATACAAACCAGCCCCCTAAATCCCCCTCAAGGGGGACTTTAAGAAAATGATTACATCATTTTCTGTTCTTTCTCCTCCCCTTGAGGGGAGGTTGGGAGGGGCTTCTTTTTCCTACTCACAGCAT
Organism: Bacteroidota bacterium; assembly: GCA_009786075.1. Taxonomy (GTDB): domain Bacteria; phylum Bacteroidota; class Bacteroidia; order Bacteroidales; family UBA1715; genus WQTX01. The sequence continues at coordinate 29,647 of WQTX01000010.1, forward strand.
ACACCACCAACGAAGTGCAAATATACCCAATTATAATAAATGGTAATGCCGCCAATTGAAACACAATAATTTCCCGAAGTGCAACCAATTGAAACACAACAACAGCAACAAGGCTGAACACAATAATAGCTGCAAGACTAAGCAAAAGAAACATGTAACGCAGTTTATTATCGTGCCACGAAAAGTTTTTGAATTTTAACGAAAACATAGGAATTTCGGCAACGAGCAGTAACGAAAAAATTATGCTTAAAAACGCTAAGAGTAGTGGTGGAAGTGCGTCGGGATTAAATACCAACGAAGCAAAAAACAAAGCACACGCCGGCGTTGGCAAACCAATAAATGAATGGTGTTGACGTTCATCGACATTGAATTTTGCCAAACGCAATGCCGAAAACGGTACAATTATAAAAGGGGTGATAATCAACACATATTCCTGCCACACCAATTGTGCGCCGCCTGAATAGTATTCAAAAAACGTTCCGCCAAACAATATGTGCTGAATAAGCGCCGAAAGCATTGCAGCCGGAGCAAAACCAAAAGTTACCAAATCGGCAAAAGAATCCAATTCTTTACCTATGGGCGAAACAACTTTAAGCAAACGCGCTGTAAATCCATCGAAAAAATCGCAAATTGCGCCACAAAAAATTAAAATTGCCGCCGCCGTGTAGGGCATCACGCCCGAAATTACGATTATTACGGCAAAGACTCCGCACATTAAGTTGCAGAGGGTTATGAGGTTGGGAATGTGTTTTTTCATTTTTTTAGATTTTTAGACTATTAGACACAAGACTAATAGACTTTTTTGTCTTGTGTCTAACAGTCTTGTATCTTGTGTCTCATATTTGGGGGCAAAGATAAAATTTATTTTTCTATCTCAATATCATATTTTTCCAAAAGTCCTGCAACTCCCCACATTGAAAACCGCGCTTTCTTAATTCTGTTGCTTTCGGGGTCAATGGAATAATTGTACGCAGTGCGAAAATCGGCTTTTTCAAGAATTGTGTGTTCAAAAATTGCTTGCGCCAAATTGCAATTATCGAATACGGTGCTTGTCAAATCGCTTTCCGCAAAATCACATTCTTGCAATTGTGAATTTTTGAACGTGGTCTTTTTGATTTTGGTTTTGTAAAACGAAGAATGATTTAATTGACACGCATCGAACGAAAACAAAAGTCCAAATTCATTACAAGTGTCGAAACGAAGTCCCAACATTTTACAACCGTTAAATTGTACATCGCGAAATGCTGTTTTGTGGAACTTTGCCAAACTCACATTGCAGGCAGTAAACACACAATCGGTAAATGCACACCCGGAAAGGTCGGTTTCGGAAAAATTGCAGTTGTCGAACATGCAGTTTTCGTATTCGCCTTTTGTTAAGGGAATTTTTGTGAAATCGGTCTTTGTGAAGGTTTTGTTTTGGGTGTAGGTTTGGGGCATTTATTTAATGGTTTTTCTTATGGAAACATAAAATTTCCGCCCGTTATCGGCTGGCGTTTCACTCCGCTTTTTTATTTTAGTTCTTGTTTTAAGAGTTCGTAAATTTCTTGCCACGATTTTTTATAAAGTTCCGTGCTTTCATCGGCAAGTTGAGCGTAAATATTTGATGTGTAATATTTGTCGGTTGCTTCCAATTCGTTCAGGTCGTAATCGGTCATCAGCGACTGCACAACATTTTCGCCAATATCATAAATAGAAATATCTATTTTTCCTTTTGCCTGCGATAATGCTTGCAAGGATTGCAGTGTACAGCAACAAATTTGATGCGAAGGATTGCGAATTAATTCGCTCAAAAAAAACTCTCTGGAAATAACTCCTTCTAAATATTTGTCCACATCTTCGGCAATTCTATCATCGGCAACAGGTCCTTCTACAATGTCGTAATCGTGTGCTTGCTTTCTTGATTTGTTTTTTCGGTTAAGCACTACAAAATCAAGCCATTCATCGTTGTAATCGTCAAAACGAAGAACTTTTATTTCGTTGCCGTTTTCAAAGAAAAATTCATCAAAATCATATTCGGTTACAAATCCATCTTTGGCTTTTTTACCCCCTTTTTTGTGTGCAAAAGCCTCTGCTTGCTCACGTAATTTTGTTACATAAAATCCTTGCCCAAAATCTTTGCCTGTTTTGCAAAGCGATAGGTCAATAGTGTCTATTTCGGTATAACTTCCGTGATATACTTTCATTATCGCACTCCTCCATTATCATAACAAACTTCATATAAATCTCTAACAGCCCAAAACGGATTATCGGTATGCAAAGCCCACCAATGCTCATTCAAAAACGCCAAACCGCCATATTTTTTCAAATACAAATAGGCTTGCTGGCTATTCATTTTATAAGCACGAGCAAATTTCGTAATGATGAAAGTCATAAAACTGACTTTGTTACTAGTTTCTCTATCTAATGTTGTCATAATTCTAAAAATTACGAATTTACAAATGCAAAGGTAAGAATTTTTATTTACTTCTTCATTCTTTTTTCGCCATTGTCGCTTTTCAATTTGTTGTTTTAGCTCACAAAGATATTGTTTTTTATGCACAAATGTAGATTTTTGAGCCAGATTGAGGTGGTGTTTGAGCTAAAACATTCTGTAATACTTCAAAAATGTTTGAGGAATTTTTGTGAAATCGGTTTTTGTGAAGGTTTGGTTTTGAATGTCAATCATTCTCATTTCAGCAACGCAGGATTTACCACTTGCGTAGTATCGGAAATCACAATCAATATATCATCATTTATATTTAGTGTAAAAATCTGCTTTGTTTCCAAATATACTTGATTGTCGCCGCGTTTCATATAAAATTTCACGACTGATTCTTTTGGAAACTTGGATTTAGCATCATCTACTGTGTATGTCCTTTTTTCTCCGGGCAGAAGTGATGATGCTATCGGGTAATCGTCCCAATTAATCCGTTGTAAAACAGCATTGGGCACATTGTTTTGAATAGTTATTTTTGCTTTTTCATAGCACGACGATAGCGTCAAGGAAAATAACAAACATGGTAAAATAATCTTTTTCATCTGTTTTATCAATCAATTAAAATTTCAAACTCGCCAATATACGCGCTTACTATATTTTCTTTTACTTCAAAATATTCGGTAGTCAAAGGATATGCTCGGTGTGTATTTCCATCATTGTCCGTCAACTCAATGTATTCAATTTGACAAACATAGCCGCCCGGCGGCAATGAAATATACCGTTCCAACAATTCGGAATATTCCCCCGCTGTGGTTAATATTTCATTTGAAATCGTGTATAGAGCCTGTGTTACATATTTAACAGGTTCTTGACGAACGTAAAAGTTGTCTGCAATTTGCTTGTTGATACGGGAAGTATCAACTTTAAAAGACTCAAACACACCCCATTCTTGCCCATTAATCAAAATTTTAACATTAGTGATTGAAGAGGTAACAATGTATTTTTTTGTGTTTTCGTGTATTACATACGGCTTTAAAATAAACATAAGTTCACGCAAAACACGCTTGCCCGATGTTGAATAAATAGTAGATTCGCTTGAATAAGAATATGGTGCATCATTTTTACTACAAGCCGTTAAAAGTGTAAACATGCTTAATACAACCAAACATAATTTACCAATACGATTTATGATATTCATTTTCTTTTAATTTATTGATTTTTTCATAACGATTTTATCTCCGCAAATATAGCAATATATTTTCTCTATACAATTATTTAGGAACTTTATTTATATCTTCAGAAAGTCCCCCTTGAGGGGGATTTAGGGGGCTTTGCCTTCGCCTCCAAAGGATTTTCTGGCCACTGATGTTTTTTATATCGAATACGTAAATTTTTGCGAACGTCGAAATAGGTTTTTGTCCAAAAACTGTGCAGGTCGCTTGTTACTTGCACCAATTTAAAACCGGGCGAAAGTAAGTGCATTACAACTGCCACTTTTCCATTATTTACTGTTGGCGTGTGGAGCAAACCAAAACATTCCTGCAATCGTACCGAAAGTTCGGGTGCTGCGCCGTTGGCAAAATAATTGAGCGTGATTTTTGAGCCGCTTGGTACTTCTATTTTTTCGGGTGCAAGGGTTTCTACTAAATTTTGCTGTTCCGGTGGTAAAGAAAAAAACAAAATATCGTAAAGGGGTAATTTTTGCAAATCATCGGTGGTTTTTACATTGTTTAAATAGGGGCGCAACCATGTGTTGGCAGTGGCGCAGAGGTTTTCGGTGCTCATGTTTGCCCATTGCTGATGGGCGTTCCACACGGCAAGCGATTGTATGCGGTTTTGCAGTTGCGTGCTGCGCTCGTCCCAATTCAAAATAAACTGTCCTTCTTTTTCAACGGCGGTAATAATAGTATCTATAATTATTTCTTTATCAACAGTTTGCAACGGAATTGCTTGCAGCAAAATAGAACCAATGCGCAATTCGGTTTGTGCCACAATGCCGCCTTTTTTTCTGTTCCATGTAATTACATCTTTTTTTGTAAGCAAATCTTTTAAATCGAGCGGGTCGAGCGGTGCTGCTAAAAATATTTTTCCGCCGCTTTCGCGCTCGCTTACTGCCGCTACGGCAATCCATGAATGATTGGCGAGTTCGTCGGTGTGCGACATTGATGCTATGCTGCCGTTTGCCAACAAGAACTGCGCGTTATTACCCGCCTTTGCACTTGCTATTCGTTCGGGGTAGGCGTATGCTAACAATAAACCAAGGTCGTATTCATCAACTACATCGTTGTTTTCCGGTTCTTTGAAAAAACTGCGATATTGTTCGGCAATTTTTGCAATGCGGGCAAATTGTTTACCGCCTTTTTTTGCCGCACGAAATCGCCGCAAAGCTGAAATGCGTAATGAGATATTTGTTTCCTGCGTTTCATTTGCCAACGGGTCGCGCTCCGAAAGCAGAGCGGCAATATCGCAGGCTATGTGAACCGTGTTTTTTGCACGAGCTTTAAGCATCATTTGCGCCAAACGAGGATGTGCCGCAATTTTTTGCAATTCTTTTCCGTGTGCCGTTATAGAAATGTGGCTTCGGCTTACTTCGGCTTCGCTCAGTAACCGCCGCTCAGCCACCGCCACCCGGTCGTTGAGCGGAGTCGAAACGACATTTTCTATTGCGCCAAGATTTTCGAGTGTGCGCAACGCTTGATAATACTGCGTTTTTGGCGGCGGCGTAATCCATTGCAACTGCGTGTAATCGAGCGTTCCCCATTGTGCAAGTTCAAGCACCAAGGAACATAAATCGGCTTGTTCAATTTCGGGCGTGCGGTGCGCCTGCAACTGATGTTGCGTTCCCAACGACCACAAACGCAGGCACGCGCCTGCGCTAGTTCTTCCAGCTCTTCCTGCACGCTGGTCGGCGGCATCAATCGAAATTCGGCGCACTTCCAATTGTGTAAGTCCGCTTACGGGGTTGAATTTTGCAACACGTTCAAGTCCGCTGTCAATCACTATTCGTATGCCTTCTATGGTTATGGAAGTTTCGGCTATGTTGGTGGCGAGTACAATTTTGCGTTTGCCGCTTGTGTTTTTTCGTAAAGCGGTCTGTTGTTGCGAAAATGGCAGTTGTCCGTACAGGGCGTGAATTGTGCAGGTATCTCGTAAATTTTTCAGCATTTCTTCGCAAGTGCGAATTTCGCCTTCGCCGGGTAAAAAAACAAGCATGTCGCCTTCGTGCTTTTGCAAACAATTTCGCACCGCATGAGCAGCATGTTGCGCTATTGAAAAACTATCGCAATCGTTTGAGTATGAAATATCTATTGGAAATTGCCGTCCTTCGCTTTCCACGCAAGGTGCTTGTAATTTTTCCTTCAGCTCTACTGCATTGAGCGTTGCCGACATTATCAAAAGGCGTAATTCGGGGCGCAAAGCCGATTGCACATTGCGACACAAGGCAAGCCCAAGTTCGGAATGAAGATTTCGCTCGTGAAATTCGTCGAAAATCACACAACCAATGCCTTCGAGTATGCTATCGGTTTGCAGCATTCGTGTTAAAATTCCTTCGGTAACAACCTCTATGCGAGTGCGTTCGGAAATTGCCGTTTCAAACCGTATACGGTAACCAACGGTTTCGCCAACTTTTTCGCCCAGCAAATCAGCCATACGTTCGGCAATAGCACGAGCGGCTATCCGGCGAGGTTCGAGTACTATGATTTTCTGCCCTTCGAGCCACGTTTCGTTCAACAAACATAAAGGCACAATGGTACTTTTTCCGGCTCCGGGCGCTGCTTGTATTATGCAGGTGTTTTTTTGCGAAAGCTGCTGTAAAATTGTGGGGATTACTTCGTGTATGGGGAGAGAAGTTGTTGAATAATCAAACATTGTTTACGATTTGTCTTGTGTCTAAAAATCTATCTGTTTTGTGTTTCACAAATATATATTTTTCTTGCTTATTTTCTGCCGTTTAATTAATATTTTTACGATTATCCGATTTCGTATCTGTTTCATCTGTTGTTTTCGTTTCTTCGGTATTCCAATATATATACTCTGCCTTGCTTTTATCAATAGGCAAGGTTTCAAAATACAGCAATTTCGACAACAATTGAGAACGCTTATCTGCGAAAATATACCGATAGCATAGATGCTGATACACACAATCAACAGCTGGTTTGTTTTTATATGTTTCTATTGTATCGTTATTTTGTTCGGCATAGCGCAATAGAATTTTTTCGTTATAATCAACACTGTTAAGATGATACGAAAAATCAAATTTTTCTTTCGACATATTATAGCGTGTAATTATTCCGCCCCAATTCACAAAACTGCACACAAGCAAAGTTCCGAAAAAATACCAAAACATTTTGTTAAACAAAAACGCATTCGTTTTTCGTTTTTGAATTTTTAAGAACGTGTAAATCAGTCCGATAAGCGACAAAATAAGAAAAGCATACACACCCAAACGTTTGTAAGTCAACATATCGGTTTTGTAAATATATTCGGTGTTTTTTGCAAAAGCGGAAAATACCAACGCTGCATTCAATACAATCCAAATTTTTGCTAATATTTTCACTCGGTTTGCTTTGGTGTCGAAATTAAAACCGCCACGGAAATAAAACAGTATGAGCGCAATAGCCATTATAATTGAGAAAATTACGGTATTAACACGTTCGTGTATTTCAGTTTTTAAATTTATGCTTTGTTCAAAAAATTGCTCGTAATTGAATGTTATCACAAAAATGAGCAACAACACATTGAGGCACACAAATGAAATCATGCCGCTTGTGCGTTCCATTTGTATATCAATAAATGAAAATGTAGATTTCTCGGTATCAGGTGTTTTTGTAAAATCATTTTTGAAAAGCCGGCTTGGTTTTTCGAGAAATTTACCCGAATGATTCCAAAAACTGTACATAAGATACAAGCCCAAAAGAGCTATAAGAATTACCTGCCCGATATTTATATTCCATTCCAATTTTGCAATAAAATTCGCAAAATGCTCGCTACCGCTTGCATACACGGCAAAGAAAATAATTACAAACACCAATGGAATAACAAAATATGCAAAAAGTTTTTTCCAAAAATTGGTATTTTTCTGTGATTTTGGCAGCCATTTGTTGAATGCAAAAATGCTAAAAACAGAAAAAAGAGCATTTATAGGAATAACAATCAGCGCAAAAACAGGCTTCAAATTCGCAGAGCGAGAACGAAAAACAAACAGCGAAAGCGATAAAACCACCGCAAAAAACGATGTCAAATCGCCATACCACGCAAATGCCACGCAGCTACCGATGCTTGCCGCCATAAGCACATAAAACGTTCGGTTCATTACTATATGATTGCTCGTAAAATACACTAACGCAGTGAGTATCAAGCCAAAAATGGCTAAATTCAATCCAACAGATTGTTCGTAAAACAGCACTGTAAAAATGGCTGTTGTCAGGAAAATTACATGATGTTTTTTCATAAAAATTGTGTTTAAATGATTTGTTAAAATTAATTATTTTTTCCGGTTTTACATTAAATTTTGACTTTTGATAAAAGACTTTCCAAAAGCGGCAACATATAATTCAATTGTCCCGTTTTGATAATAAAATTCCAAACAGGCTCAAATTTTTTCCAACCGCCGGTGTAGAAAAGGTGTTTCAATTTATGCTTGTGCGATTCGTGTTTGAAACTTGCCTTAAATGTATTCGACCACGTGTAAAACTCCTTGTATGCCCAATGATAGCCTGTCTCCAATTCTTCTGCCGACAAATTTTTTGTGCGGAAAACCACGTGGCGCGTATCGTACAAATCCCAATTTTGCGTTAAAATTCTGCCTTGCTGTTCCATATCGCGGTAAAAAGGCGTTGAAGGGTAAGGCGTGGCAATGTGGTAGGTGGCTGTGGTAATGGCATTTTCAATTCCCCAATCAACCGTGCGACGAAAAACATCGCGGTCGTCATCGTCCAATCCGAAAACAAAACTGCCGTTAATCATAATTCCCAGCGAATGTAAGCGTTTGACGGCTTCCGAGTAATCTTTTGCCAGATTTTGACTTTTGTTGCTTTGTTTCAAATTTGAGGACGAAAAAGTTTCAAAACCGACAAAAACACTGCGCAAACCTGCCTCTGCTGCTTTTTCAATCAAATCGCCGCGCAAAATAGATTCCACCGTTGCTGCACCCTGAAACACACGGTTCATTCCGCGCATTCCACCAAAAAGTGCGCCGGCAAACGCGGTGCTGCCAAGTAAATGGTCGTCCAAAAAATAGAGATGCCTACCCGGAAGCCGCTCAATTTCGGCAAGCGCATCATCTACTTTTTGCGTGTAAAATGATTTTCCACCCTCAAAAAATGCGTCTTTGTAGCAAAAATTACAATGATGCGGACAGCCGCGTGAAACAACTAACGAATTGGGAACTAAATACTTATTACGTTTTATCAAATCGCGGCGCACCGGTGGAATATCGTGCAATGTACGAGTGAGTGAAAAATATCTTTTTGCCGGCTTTTTGTTTCGGAAATCAGCTAAAAAACGAGGAAAACTCTCTTCGGCAGTTCCTATAAAAATAGTGTCGGCGTGTACAGCTGCCTCGTCGGGCAACGAGGTAACGTGCAGTCCGCCCAAAACGACAAACGCACCTTTTGCGCGATAGTGGTCGGCGATTTTGTATGCGCGGAAAGCATTTGTGATATACACTTCAATCAGTACAAGTTCCGGTTCATCGTTGAGGTTGAGCGTTTCAACGTGCTGGTCTTGCAGGTCAATTTCGTCGTCGGGCGCAAAAAATGCAGCCAAGGTTGCCAAGCCCAAAGGCGGAAACAACGAATATTTTATTGGTCGCCAAAACGGACTTTCCGCTTCTGTCAGTGCGGGTAAAATCATTTTTACTTTCATACTTGTTTTACATTTAAAATATTACGGTGCTACGCACCTTTTTTGGTAATGTTATTAATTATTTGAACTACAAATATTATCGGTACTCTGCACCTTTCAAAACACAAAGTGCAGAGCACTTAAATATTTGTAGCAATTATAAAATCGTTGTGTTTTTCTGAGGTGCAGAGCACCGTAATATTTATTTTGATTAAATCTCATTTTAAATTTTTTCTTCGAAAAACGATTTGCCGAACTCGTATTTTACCGAAAATATTCATCAAAAAAGAAATGCCGACAACTCCGAAGTCAATAAAAACATTGTTATTTTTTATGTAGCGTCTGTCCCAAAACCACGAGGTTTTCCGGTGTTGGCCGCCGTAAATTTGCGCAAATCCCGTTATGCCCGGTTTCACTCTCCACCGTATGCTATGAAAGTCGTCGTTCCAACAAAGTCGTTCAATGTCAAATTTTGTTAAAGCCCTTGGACCGACTATGCTCATATCGCCTTTCAAAACATTGAGAAATTGAGGTAATTCATCAAGTCCTGTTTTTCTCAAAAGCCTTCCTGTTTTTGTTGGGATTTCGTCAACCATTGTTTGAAACTTCAAAATCTGAAAGGGTTGTTTGTTGATTCCGGTTCTATCTTGCCGGAATAAAATCGAATGCCGCTCTTTGATTGTCAGTAAGAGAGCAATTATAAGCATCGGCATTGCGAAAATCAGCAATGCGATGAGCGAGAATGTGATGTCGAAAAGTCTTTTCATTGTGTTTACGTTATTAAATAAATTTACAGTAATTCTAAAGCAATAATAGCATATACAAATGCTAACGGAATGTTAATCAACAGCATAGCAATTCCTTTAAAACATTGTTTACGTTTCTCAACATCAACAATTCCCCAAATAAGAAGAGCGAATAAAATAATGAGATTGGCAGCTGCCGCCACAAATAAGTACATGTATCCACCAATAGCTAAACGGTAGGTTGCATGGTTGTTTATTGCCACATCAAGCAAATGACCAAACATAAAAATGTTCCCGATAATAAATGACACCCAAAAAGTGTACTTTCCGATTTTTAAAGGATTTAGGTTTTTCATAAGATTTTTTTTTTAAAGTTATTGAATTACGTTAATATTACCCCTAAATCCCCTAAAGGGGACTTTTGCTCTGTGGAAGTACTGTTGTTTAGGGCTATTTCGCGGCTCTGAAAGCCCCCTTTAGGGGGTTGGGGGTATTCTTTCCTATTGCGTATCAATCGAAACGACCAATACAAAATATTTAAAAATATACCCATCAAAATGGTCATTCCCCACGCTCGCGGGTGCGCAAACGGGTTAATAATTCGAGAGCCGATGTCGTACACCAAAGCAAAAGGTTGCGAAATAATATCCCAACTGTTCCACCGCAAATAACGACCGAGATAAATTCCGAAACTTCCTAAAAATAAGAGAGTTATTGATAGCAACGTTACGTATTTTCGTTTCACAAAACGGCTTAGGAATTGTTCGATGTCCCACAAACTTAAAAATCCGAAAAGCAAACCCGTCCATGCAAACGACAACACCAATACTAAATCGAACCACACAGGCATTGCCAAATTCAAGCGCAAATGAAATAAATCGGTTAGAATATAAGGTGCATTGGGGAAAAACAGCAACCACACACCCATTACTGCAAAAAGGCAGAATTTTGATTTGCACAATCGTGGTTTTAGGATTAGCAAAGTGGTTAAGCCCCATGGAATAAAGGCTAAAAAGAGATTCCAATTCAAAAACACGAACATTTTTGTGTCGGTGTAAACAAAGCGAAGCATTGAGAATGCGAAACAAAACACGGTTAATACTGCCATAAAAATTGTTTCGTTCAGGCGGGTTTTTTCAAGGTTTTCCGTCATTGCGGGCTTGACCCGCAATCTCACATCAAATACACCACTTTTTTGAGGAGATTGCGGGTCAAGCCCGCAATGACGGCGTGGATTGGGCGAATAGTCTTTTTTTAATAATTGTGTCATAGCGTATATTTTAAAATAAAAAGCACTTTGAAATTCAAAGTATAAATACAAAAAAAAATTATTTAATAAGTTTTTCAAGAGCATCTAAATGTTCCTTAAAATCACGTTTTCCCAATCCGGTAATTTGATATTTGGTGTTGGGTTTTCTGCCAATAAACTGCTTAGTTGTTTGAATATACTCCGCAGCTTCCAACGCTTTCAAGTGGCTTGCAAGATTACCGTCGGTCAATTGCAACAGCTCTTTTATGGTGTTGAAATCTGCCGCATCGTTTACCGAAAGGATTGACATAATGCCCAATCGGATTCGGCTGTCGAAGGTTTTATTGAGGTTTGCTATGATGTTTTCCATAATTGTTTTTCTTTTGTCAGAATCAGAATTTGCAGGATTTTAGGATTAGCAGAATTTATGAAAGATTTAATCCTATAAATTTAAAAATTCTGTAAATCCTGATTCATACATTGTTTTTATCATACTTAAAATACATAATCCCCCCAAAAACAATATGCAAAACCCCAAACCCAATTGTCCACCAATAAATACCGTGGTAGAGATAAACGGCGGCAAGAAGTCCGACAATTACTTCACAAATGCCGAGAATGTGAATTTCGCCAACGGTGTATTTCGAAGCATTTATCAATGCCAATCCGTAGAAAATAAGTGTAGTAGCGGCAAGGTAGCCAATATCGCCATTGAAAAGCAACACAAGTGAAAAAATACCGCCTGCTGCCAACGGTATCATTAAATTATACGCCGCTCGCATGGTTACTTTGTTCAACAAATTTTGTCCGTTTTTCTTCGCCTTTCGCCAACTGAAAAATGAGATAACGCCCACTGCCGAAACCAACACCAAAAGTGCCGCCGCAACCAAAACCGCCACTATATTCGTTCCAAAAACGTTGCTGAGCGGAATTTCACTTCGCAAATAAAGGTAAGCAAACGTTGCTCCTGCCACCGCCAAAAGCCCTGCAATAATAAGCGATAATCCATTGATTGATTGAAATTTCGACGAACGCTCCATCATTTCTCTGATGGCTTTAATGTCTTCTGTTTGTTTGTTCATATTTTTACGATATAAATAAAAGTACTTTGAAATGCAAAGCAACAACAAAATATTTATATTTCCAAATGATTTTTTATTTTTTTTGAAAAAAATGATAAAAAATAAATATCTGCATGAATTTTAGAAGGCGGCGACCTACTCTCCTACTGAATACAGTATCATCGGCGCAAGCGGTCTTAACTTCTCAGTGTGGTAATTTTCTTCCTCGTCAAATTTTCCCACGCCTCTTTTATTGTAAAGCGAAACAATTCATTCAATTTTTCAGAATCCGGCAATGTGGGTTGTTCTATAGTTGTAACATAATCCTTATAAAATTCAATTTTTCGTTCAAGAAAATCACTTAAAATTTGATTTTTGGGCTCTTCTTTCAGTTCATCGCCGGTAATTTTCCTTGTCAGCAAATTTTGAATTTCATCTTTTACCTGTTTGTCGGTTACTTGGCTATCTACAAGTTTTTGAAATTCCATTGGCGCCATTGTGTTGGTTTGTTTAATCCAATCGCAAGCCAAAATTGGGCGCAACACATAAAAATATTTCTTTACCCGCACAACATCTTTTTGCAAATAATCGCCAAAATTACCTCGCGCCATGTGCAAATAATGATACAAACACGATTTGGGATTAAAATACTCTTCGGTCAATTCCCGCAACCGGTCGACAGTAGAAAATTGCTGCAAATACACTATCGGACTTCGTAACCATTCCAACATTGGCGGATTTGATTTTCTAAAAAGCCGCAATGCTTTTCGCAATTCCCAACCGGCAAAGTCAAGGTCGTTCGGTAGCATTTTTTCTTGACTATCTTTCTTAGTATCAATGCTTAAATACCAATCGGGATTGTGAACGTAAATATATCGCACGTCCCAATCACTATCGGGCGAAGCAAAACCCCATGCACGGCTGCCGCTTTCTACGGCGTATAAAATCTTTATCGCGTGCTGGTGTTCAAGTTTGAAAAGTTGGTTCTTTATTTCTTCGGTCATTGATTTATATTTTTGGTATATATTTTATTTCTCTAACAACCAATCTATTACATTTATTTTTTGTATTCCTTTGTAAACCGTTACAGGCTCAACATCGGTAGTTAATAAAATTCGGCGGTTAAAATCTTTTATCAACTCAAAAGGGCGTATTTCCCGTTCAAAAGTGCTTTGTTCTTTTGCTGTCCAAGCCACTTGTATATATTCCGTTTCATTGTTTTTTGTTCGTATAACAAAATCAATTTCTGTGTTGTCGGCTTTGCCAATATGTACTTTATTCTCTCGTCGCAGGAGTTCCAAATAGACAATATTTTCAAGATTATGCCCCAAATCTTGATTGATTTTGTCGCCGAGAAAGAATTTTTTTAATCCTAAATCAACGCTGTAATATTTTTCTTGTGTTTGCAAAAGCCCCTTTCCTCGCAAATCAAAACGCCGTACTTTGTAGAACATATACGCATCAACAACAGAATCAATGTAATTTGCAACGGTATGGTGTGAAATTGCAAGATTGTTATTCGTTATCAGGTAGTTGGTAATTTTCTTGGTTGAAACGACCGAGCCAACAGAATCAAAAAGAAACGAAAGGGTTTTGTTAAAATGGTCTTCGTTTTTCCATTTATTACGCACCAAAACATCTTTTTGAATAATGTTTTGAATAACATCAAGAATGTAATTTCGTATCAGATTTTCGGGTAAATCGAAAATTCCCGGCATTCCGCCGGTGTCTAAATATTTGGCAAATAATAAATCGGTGCGCGAAATATCCGATTGCGTCAAAAGAAATTCTTTGAACGAAAACGGCAAAATATGAATAGAAATATAGCGACCCGTTAGCAAAGTGCCGAGTTCGCTTGAAAGCAAATAAGCGTTTGAGCCGGTAACATAAACATCAATATTTGGCTTTACATACAGTCCGTCAACCAAACGCTCAAACTCTTTAACTTGCTGTATTTCATCAAGAAAAACATAACACCGTTTTCTTGTATCTAACTGACCTGTAATGTAATAATACAAAGCATCGAGGTCATTCAAATATTTGCGATTTTCGTAATCTTCAAAATTGAGGAATACAATTTGATTTTCTTTCACTCCGTCGGCACGCAAATAATCTCTGAACATTTGCATTACGGTTGATTTTCCGCAACGTCTAACGCCTGTAAGCATTTTAATCAGGTTTTTGTCCCGCAGCGCTTTCAGCGTGTTCATATAATCTTTTCGTTCTATCTGTATCATAATACTTTTATTTTATAGCCCAAACTTTCTGTTTTTAATAAGTTTGGGCTGCAAAAGTACGGATTATTTTAGATAATCAAAACAAAAAATATTTTTTATTACCACTTACTAATTGAACTTACTCTCTTTATGTTTTGTTGTTTGGGCAAATTAATAGGTATAACCTATAAAATAAAACGACGGCGGTACAACCGCCGCCGAACCGGGAATCCATTTTGCAAATCATTTTGGTAACAGGATTGCCGGCTTTTATTTTGCGCAGATTGAGCACCGAATCGCAATTTTGCGTAATATAATACACCGTAGCTTTGGACAACCCCGCTTCAAGAAAAACTTCGGTTAAGTTTTTGTTTTTCGGAAAAGTTGATTCAATTACCTCAAAATCATTCACTTGTATGCCATATTTTATGATTGTTTCTTCTTGTACCTCTTCTTGCACTTTTTCTTCTTCATTATTACATGAATATATTGAAAATATGAAAAGTAAAGAGAGTAAGCAGTTTGCAAGTTTTTTAGCTCCGCTGAGCTCGTACTTTGTACTTCGGTTCATTGTATCTGATATTAATTGATATTAGGATATTCATAGATATTCAATTGTCTAACGGTCTTGTGTCTATTAATCTTATATCTAAACAAACCACAAAAGTACAAATTAATTACAAACAGCGAAGTGTACCGACAGTTAATTATAAACACCTTTTGTTTACTTCTATCGCCTAACCAACGGATAAAACGCCTGTGGAATATAGATAATTTCGTGCGAATGTGCGCTTACAATAATCGAAAAAACATCGAATTGCGCCTCGCCTTCAAACGAAGAATAGTTGATATACGCCTGCGCCGCTTGTATCAACAATCGCTGTTTCGCCATAGTTATCGCCTCTTCCGGAGCAACCATAAAATTACTCGAACGTGTTTTTACTTCCACAATGTGGAGTATTCCATCTTTTTGCGCTATAATATCAATTTCTTTGTGCGCACTACGCCAATTGCGGTGCAGAATACGAAATCCCCTTTCTTGCAAATATGCACATGCAAACTCTTCGCCTTTTCGTCCTAATTCGGTGCGGTGTTTTTGTTGGGTTGGGGTTAGTTTGAATTTCTTTTCGGTTTTTGTGTTCATTGGGTTTGTCTGTTTTTTACAAAAATACTTTTTTTCTCGAAAAAGCAACCCAGCATTACACACAAAAAAAGCAATGACTTTGCAAACATTGCTTTTGTGCAGGCAAAGCCTGTTTCTATAAAACCGACTAAGGCTGTGCCTTAGTCCGTCAAAAATTGACCTACATGCCATAAATTACTTCTTTGCCACAACAAGTACAGCGTTTCCCCATCATATAACCGGGTCCATTGCGAACCCTTACATTATGTTGCCAATTATGTTCTTCTATGTTAAATCCACATATACATTTATCAATACATTTATTTTTATTTGATAGTTCATGTTTCTCCTCTTCGCTTTTTCCACAGACAGTACAATATTTTATATGATAATACTTATTTGCACTTGTCCCCCATTCTCCATAGATTTCTTCATACTGTATTCTATATTTCCATATATGGCCAATACTTCGTTCTTCGCCACAAGTAGAACACCTATCTATGCACTCGTTTTCCAATTTAACCCACTTGTGTCTAATACGTTGCTTTCCACAGATAGAGCATTCTTCTATACATTTATTTTCTAAAAACGTCCATTTGTGTCTAATGCGCTGTTTTCCACAAATAGAGCAGTTTTCTACACACTCGTTTTCCAAATATAGCCATTTATGAACACCTTCATCTCTTGTAATACCACATAATTCACATTTGCAGCCGCCATTCCATTTATGTAGAATGTCACGTACGGCTCCACATTGTACACATTTACAGCCATTCCACGCATGGATGTCACGCACGGCTCCACATTGCACACATTTACAGCCATTCCACGCATGGGAAATCGTCTGTTCTTTACCACAGATAGAGCATTTTTCAACACATTTTCCTTCAACAGGAACATATTGGTGCTCATCTTCGTAATCTCGTATTTTTCCGCACTTTTCGCATTTACAGCCATTCCATTTATGAACAAATAAACATTTCCAATTCATATTTTTTCGCTATTTATAAAGATTTTCGTTTCAACTTTCCACTTTGTTGTCCGCTAGCTCTGTTCCCTGCTGACGCACAACAATCAAATACATGCAAAAATATATAATTTTTTTGAATAATTCACAAAAAAACAAAACCTGTTAAGTTTCGAAAACTTAACAGGTTTAGTATAAAAAAAGGCGGCGACCTACTCTCCCACTTAGTGCAGTACCATCGGCGCAAGCGGTCTTAACTTCTCTGTTCGGAATGGGAAGAGGTGGAACCCCGCAGCTATAGCCACCATAAAACTTTTTAATGAACAATTAATAATGAATAATGAACAATTAAAAGACCTTTACTCAAAGCATTGTAAGCGTTAGCCTCATTATTAATTGTTAATTATTAACTGTTAATTAAAATGACATCATGGAAAAGAAAACAAGTATTTTTGATTATCAAGAAACTTGCGCAAGAAAATCTTTCGGGCAATTAGTACTACTCGGCTTTGACATTACTGCCT
>WQTX01000011.1 GCA_009786075.1 Bacteroidota bacterium
GATTTGCAGGAAACTTTACAATTGCTTGATGAAATTGCTGAACGGTGGGGGTAAAAAAGGCGAAACTCGAAGACTAAAAGTTTCGAGTTTCTTTTCCCGTTTTATAGTGCTGTATGCAATGCTTGTTTGCAGGAGCACTTTTATTGGCACAAAGATAGTATATTTTTATTCCTATTGCAATATTTTAAGGTTAAAAATTAATCTTTCCTAACAATTCGTTTGTTAATTTGCTGATAATTAACGAGTTATTTTTAGTATTGAGTAACTGATTAATTTCAGTTTTCATATCTTTTGCCCGATTTTCTGATATGTATTCCAACATATAATGCAAAATTTTTATTGCAGAAAAAATATTATTTTTATTTTGATTGTCTATTTTCAATGCGACTCCGTTTCGTAACGCAATGGTTAATCTATGGTCGAAAAGCACTGCCCCATGAGCGCATAAATTTCGTAATTCCACTATTGTGCGAAAATAAATTTCAAACGTATNTACATTCCGTACATTATATTGCAATGAAATTTTCTGTTTCAGAGAATTATCTTTCAAATTTTGATACAATTTAAACATTGCTCCGAAAGTGAGAAATTCCAATGTTTTCCATGCCGGAGCGTATTTGTCGTTGATATATTTTTTGTGATGGTTTTTTATGATTGGATTTTTCTTGAAATTTTCAGTATAGAGTTCCGCATCAAATTTGTCGATAAAATTTTTATTCATCACAGCAGGCGAAACAAACCAAATATTGCAGTCAACATACTGATTTGAAACACGATAAATAATATTTGTTCTGAAATTTATCTCTATACGATTGAGATATTTCAATAAAATATTACGTAAATCAACATCNAAATAGTACAATGCAACAACATCGGAAAATTTTGCTCCTTCATTGTATTTGTGCTTTCTGTTTTTCTTATTCGGATAGGTAATTTCAAATGGAAAACAATAAAAACCCAAACGAAAATAACCAATATCACTCAAAATCTCTTTGGCTTTTTCTCTCGGTATGTCAATTAACATTCCTCTATTTTCCAACTTTTCAATTTGTTGTTCTACTGTTGTGGATTGTTTCATTCTTTTAAATTCCAAAATATTTATACCAACAAATCCGCTAACGCAATAGCCGCCGCNGCTTCCACAATCACAGGCACGCGCAATGCAATACACGCATCGTGCCTGCCTTCTATAACGAGNGGTGCAATTTCCTGTTTTTCAAAATTATAAGTGTTTTGTTCTAAACCAATACTTGCAGTAGGTTTTACGGCTACCCGGAATGTTATATCNTTNCCATTGGTAATTCCGCCTACAATTCCACCGGCGTTGTTNGTGGCNGTTTTTCCGTTGGCATCAATAATTCTATCATTGTGTTCGCTGCCGGTCATAGCGGCGGCAGAAAATCCTGCGCCAAATTCAATTGCCTTAATTGCCGGAATGGCAAATATAATATGTGAAATCATAGATTCTACCGAATCAAAAAATGGTTCGCCAAGTCCAACGGGAACATTTGTGCACGTGCACGAAACTATGCCGCCAATTGAATTTTTTTCGGCAACGGCTTTTTCTACAGTTTCACGAATAGCGGTGCTGCCGCCTACTTCGTCAATTTTTGCGGAAATATGTAATGGTGCATCGGTTGCTGAGCGGAGTCGAAGCATTTTTTTCGCCACCACTCCGGCTACAACCATTCCCCACGTAATGCGCCCCGAAAAATGCCCGCCGCCGCGAGGGTCGTTGTGAGCATTGAATTTACATTTGCCCGTAAAATCGGCGTGGCTCGGACGCGGGTGTGCCCACAAATTGGCGTAATCGCCCGATTTGGTGTTTGTGTTTGTGCACAAAATTACAATAGGCGCACCGGTAGTTTTGCCTTTGTACACGCCGCTTACAATGTGCGGCTCGTCGGCTTCTATACGTGGTGTAGTTCCTATTCCACCTGCACGGCGACGCCCAATATCGCTCAACAAATCGGCTTCGCTCAATTCTATTCCTGCCGGACAACCGTCTATCATTACTCCTATTTGTACGCCGTGGCTTTCGCCAAATATGCTTACTCTGAAATTTCTGCCGAATGTGTTCATTGTTTTTTTACAAAAGTAGGTTTTTTTTATAAATTATAACAAAACTTTGTTTCTTTCGTTTGGCTCGCGCGGATTATTTTGTTGTTACGTGATTACTCATTATTCTCTTTATAAAAATATTGCCATTACTGCGCATATTATAAATAATGTACCACGTTGTACGTTTATTTCTTTTATAAGATAACACATATTGACCGTGTTTCTTGTGAGTTTCATACGTTGCCTGCTTGTGCGTATCGGCAAATGCAAGCGATGCGCATACGCTTTGTAATGAATAGTGATATACCAATACTTCGGAATAGGTAAGCGTTGGTTCTTTATCTTTTGTTGCCGACCATTGCAATAGTGCTTTGAATACATTGCGCAAG
Source organism: Bacteroidota bacterium (assembly GCA_009786075.1). Lineage (GTDB taxonomy): Bacteria > Bacteroidota > Bacteroidia > Bacteroidales > UBA1715 > WQTX01. The sequence goes on from WQTX01000011.1 coordinate 2,451, forward strand.
TCGGTCAATGCTCGCTTACTGTAATATACCATACTCAACACACATTGTATCTAAATCTTGTTTTGCAATATTCCAAAACTCACCATGAGTAAGATAGCCGCGTGGACGTTTGTTTTTGATTGCATTTACTGCACATTTCTTTTTTGTCAATGTGTGTTTTTCTATTGTTGCAGTTGCCATAACTATAATTGTAAATTATACTTTTCGCAAAAATACTACATTTTATAACAAAAAGCAACATAAATTATGGCGTTTTTTTACAAATTATAACAAAACTTTGTTTCTTTCGTTTGGCTCTGTGCCGATATGGTTAGAAATAGTGTAAAAAGTGCTTTTTTTCACTGGTAATATGAATTGCAGATTAAAACCTAATTTACACCTAATTTTTTACATTTTCAATTATCTTCCGCAAACCACTCCGCCCAAGAAGTAGGCGTTTCATACAATCGCAAACTATGCAACGACGCCGTAGAAGGCAACGATTTTTGAATAATACCGGCAAAGTGCGCAACTAAATTTTCGCACGTTGGTTGAAATGGCAACACAATCAATTTGCCGGCATCTTGAAAATTGGCAATCGACTGTGGAATTTCATGTTTTTCGTTGAGCACCAAAGCATGGTCAAAAGTATCGACAACAGGCGTTTTTATGATTTTTTTCAATTCCCCAAAATCAAGCACCATACCTTGTTTGGGCGAATTTTCATCGGTATTTATGCACCCTTTGAGTGTAACTTGCAAAGTGTAGGTATGTCCGTGAATATTCCGGCATAAACCATCATAGTTGAACAGGGCGTGCGCCATGTCGAAGGTGAATTGTTTTGTTATGCGAATGGTAGTCATAGTAATAAGCCCCTCTAAATCCCCTTGTGGGAGGACTTAAAGAACAGTTATTAATTATTCATTGATTTCAGTCGTTCCCATTCTTCATCTGAAATTTCTTCATTATTTTGAATAGTTTCAATAATTGATTTTGGGGTTTTATTTGGCTCTTCTAAAAATTCCACAAATTGATATTGATTTTCAAGCAACATTCTTTTATATAATGCTGTTTTTGCAATAGAAGACAAGCCTATACAAATTGCTCCACCGACAAAAAGTAGTATTGGAGTTATAAAAAAAGATAATGAAAATGATAAAAAACAGTCTAAAATTGCAACAATCATTGCAATAAAAGCGATAATAAAGAAAAATATAGCAAATCCCTTTAATGTTTTTACTCCACTTCCTGAATAATTAATTAAAATTTGTTGTTTTTTCATTTGTATAAAATTTTTATTTTATGTCTAAAAGTTCAAAATCGTATTATTCATTGTTCATTGAACGAAGTCGTTCCATCGCCTCAATCACATTCTCCCGCGCAGCAAATGCCGAAAAACGGAAATAGCCTTCGCCGCAAGGACCAAAACCCGAGCCCGGCGTACCAACTACTTGAATTTCGTTCAACAATTGGTCGAAAAATTCCCACGATTTCATATTGTTTTTGGTTTTTACCCATACGTATGGAGCGTTTACTCCGCCAAATACGGTAAAGCCTTGTTGTTCGAGGCTCGCTTTCATAATGCGGGCATTTTCCATGTAATAAGCTATTACGCCGGCAATTTGTTCTTTGCCTTCGGGTGTGTAAATTGCTGCTGCTGCTCGTTGCACAGGGTACGAAGCACCGTTGAATTTCGTAGAATGACGGCGGCTCCACAATGCTTTTACGCTCACCATTTCGCCTTTGGAATTGGCGGCTTTGAGCGTTTCGGGAATGATTACATACGCACAACGAACGCCGGTAAATCCTGCTTTTTTCGAGAAACTGCGGAATTCTATGGCGCAGGTTTCGGCTCCGGGGATTTCAAAAATCGAATGAGGTACGTCGGCATCTTGTATATAGGCTTCGTAAGCGGCATCGTATAATATAATTGAATTGTTGGCGCGAGCGTAGGCTACCCATTTTTCCAAATTTTCACGTGTTGAGGTTGTGCCCGTAGGATTATTCGGAAAACACAAGAAAATCAAATCGACTTTTTGCTTTGGCAATTCGGGGGTAAAGTTATTTTCGGCAGTGCATAGCATATACACAATTTGTTCGTAATAACCGCTTGCCTGCATTGTGCCGGTGCGTCCGCCCATTACCGAAGTGTCCACGTATACAGGATACACAGGGTCTTGCACGGCAATTATGTTGTTCATTCCAAAAATTTCGAGAATGTTTCCGGTGTCGCATTTCGAGCCGTCGGAAATAAAAATATCATCGGCAGAAATTTGCACGCCGCGTGCGTGAAATTCGTTTTCGGCAATAGCCTCGCGCAAAAACGCATAGCCTTGTTCGGGTCCGTAACCTTTAAAAGTTTCGATTTTCGCCATATCTTCCACCCCTTCGTGAAAGGCTTTTATAACAGCAGGCACAAGCGGTTGGGTAACATCGCCAATACCCATACGGATTATTTTTTTATCGGGATTTTGCGCAGCGTAAGCGTTCACACGTCTGCCGATTTCGGGGAATAAATACCCGGCTTGTAATTTTTCGTAGTTTTCGTTTAGGTAAGCCATTTTTTAGTGATTAGGTATTAGGGGTTAGGTATTAGTTTAATGTGCCAATTTTTCAATGTGCCAATATGCCAATTGGCTGACGCACGATTTTATTGGCACATTGGCATATTGTCGTATTGGCACATTATTTTAGCGATTTTTGGTATCGTTCATTCAACAATTTCAGCACCGGTTCGGTTATGTTCAATTGTTCTTCGGCGTAGAGTACGTTGCTGTTAAACACATTGTTGAGCACTATTTTAAAACGGTTGTCGTAGTTGAACACGCTAATTGCAACTTCTACGCTATCACGCAATTCTTTGGTAATTGCCATTTCTTTTTGCTGAAATTCCAATTCCTTTTTTTGCTGCGTTTTCATAAGATTTTCATAGCGTTTTTGCAAATCGGCACCTTTTGCTTCGGCATCACGAGTGGTAATTAAGCCTTTTTGATGTTGCGTTTGCAAATTGTACATATCTTGTTGCAATTGCTCCATTTGTGCTTGTAATTTTGCACCTTCACGTTCGGCTGCTGCGCTGTATTCTTTTTCACGTTTTGCAAAATAATCGTAATTGCGCATAAGCGAATCCAATACAATATATGCTATGGGAAATTGCTGAACAACAGCTTTGCCCGACGAGTCGATTACAGTAATGGTTGCCGCCGGTGCCGGAGTTGCCGGCTCTGATTTTTTCGATTTTACTACAAGAATGAGTACGATTGCTATTGCAAAAGCAAATACGATGTTGATAAGATATTGGTGTTTCATTTGTTTAGGTTTTTAATATTTATCGACAAAGATACACATTAATTGAAAATTGAAAATTGAAAATTGAAAATTAATTTGTATTTTTGCACCAATTCATAAATCTTTTAAAAATTTTATTTCAATGAAAAACAAGTACACCAACGTTATTATTATTCTCGTAGTAGCTGTTATACTGCTTATAGTATTTGGCAACAGCATGTTTATTAAAATCGAAGCCACACAGCGCGGCGTTATTTTCCGTCAGTTTACCACCGGTTTAGATAAAGAAAATGTGTTTCAACCCGGATTTCATATTGTAGCTCCTTGGAACGATATGCACATATTTAATGTTGCCGAGCAAAAAATAGACGAAACTATGGACGTGTTGGACAAAAACGGTCTTTCTATCAATATAGAAATTACCGTGCGTTTTGCGCCGATAACCGAGCGTGTGGGCTACTTATTTGAAGCCTTTAAACTCGATTACACAAGCCTTTTGGTTGGTCCCGAAATTCGTTCGACAGTGCGCCAAGTTGCCGGTAGATACAGTGCCGAAGAAATTTATTCAACCAAACGTTCGGAAGTAGAACAAAAAATTATTGAAGAAGCCGGCAGAAAACTTCGTGAAAACAATATTGACATGAGAGCTCTTTTGATTCGAGCTATCAATTTACCGCAAGATATTCGCCAAGCAATTGAAAGCAAATTGAAACAGGAGCAAGAGGCTTTGGCGTATAAATTCCGTTTGGACAAAGAAAATTCAGAAGCAGAACGTAAACGTATAGCTGCCGAGGGTGAGGCGCGCGCCAACAATATTATCAACAGTTCTTTGTCGGAAAAACTTTTGCAAATGCGCGGTATAGAAGCAACGCTTAAATTGAGCGAATCGCCAAATTCAAAAACTGTAATTATTGGTGGTGGCAGAAATGGGTTGCCTATAATGCTTAATACTGATAAGTAGGGAATAGTTGACAAGTTTTTAGTTGACGAGTTGACAAGGAAAAGTCGCAGCATATTTGCTGCGGCTTTTTTATTTTTTTAACAGAAAATATAATTATTTTTTTAACTTTGTGCGCTAAACAAATGTTAAATTCTTGAAAGTAGAACAAAACATATTAAGGTTACATTATCTTTTGTCATTGTTTAAAATGACGGAAGATGAGTTGCTTGTACTTATTAGTGAAGGATTGAAAAATCCTATAACAAAAGAAGAGATTTTTTCTAATGAGATAAAAATCAGTCACCTAAAACGAGTTGATGGAGTTTTTAACAAAGGTCTTCATTATTATTTAGACCCAAAATCTCCTGAAATTTCTAAAGATGCAAGTATATTTTTTAGAAAAACCAAATTTGATACTGATTTAAATATTGGTACTCGAAAAATTGTAAATCAGTTTGAAGAACGCAAAATTTCATTGTCTGCTATTTCAAAATTAGCAGAAATAGAAATAGATAGAATACTGCCAATCTACAAAATAAACAACAATCCAAAAGAGGTTGCAAAAGAGATAAGAACAAAACTTTATCCGGAGTTTGTAGAAAATAAAAGAGATTTTTTAAAAGCACTAATTGGCAAATTTGCAGAATTCAATATTTTGGTATTTGAATTTGTTGAAACTTGGAATAAAAAAGAAAAAGCAAATGTTGATGGTTTTTTTCTAAATCCTAATGTTATTGTTTTAAAAAGAATTCAAACTTCATTTAGAAGAGAAATATTTACATTAGTTCACGAATTAGGACATTACCTATTGAATGAGGAAGAAGTGGAACAACTTGATATTTCAAATTTAGCAAATCATAAATTATCAAATATTGAAAGATGGTGTAATGATTTCGCTTTTTATTTTTTAGCCGGTGATTTCAGTAATGTTATTACGAATTTAGATAAGGCAACTGCTAATAATGATTATCACTTTGAAACAATAGAGCAAATTTCTAAGAAAACTCATTTAAGTCAAATTGCAATTTTCACTCGATTGTTGTATAGTAAACAAATTTCTCAAAGTAGTTATAATACTATTAAAGCCGACTTTGATGCACAATACAAACTTAGACAAGAGGAAGAAAAGAAACTAAAAGAATTAGATAAAATGAATGGAATTCCACGTGGTGGAGCTGTGCCGAAACCTATCAATTCCCCGTTGTTAATATCTACAATTCAAACAGCATTTTATGAAGGCTTTATGAATGAATACGATGTTTGTAAATCTCTTAATATTACCCCTGATAAATTGGACAAATATATTCAATGAAAGTAGTAATCGATACAAATTCGCTTTTGTCGTTGGTTCGTTACTACTTGCCATTCGATAAAAATTCAACATTATTTAATTTTTTCAAATCTAAGATTGAAGAAGGGGAAATTATCATTATAGATAAGGTCTATGAGCAATGTACTTACAATGCAAAAGGACTTGTGATAACTAAGTTAAATTTTCTTTCGGATAAAGCATTTCTGAAATCAGCTAAACTTCCATATAAAACTGAAATGTTGCTTGCTCCTTCTCCTGCTAAATTTTTAAGAATGATGGAAAATCAATTTGTGGTAGCAGTTCAAAGAAAAAAATTAACAGAAGTTGAATTTGACAACCAAAAAGAAGCTCATTTAAATGATGCAGATATTAAACAAATAATTCTTTGTTTACATCTTATCAATGGCGAAGAAGATGTGATATTAGTTACAGAAGAAACAACTGATAGTAATGACAACAAACTCTTCAAAAAAATTCCTGCAATGTGTAAAGAATTAAACATTAAAACTATGACGTTGCCGGAGTTAATAGAACAATACAAGGAAATAGAATTTAGCTTTGATAGTGTGTACTAGTTTGGGCTATTGAAAAAATTGCACAAAAAAAAGGGTAAGCTACTCACATCGCACCGCTACAACCATCTACCCTTGCTTTATTCCTAATCTGGGGGAGTTCGACAGGAGCTGGTCGTATAAGACTTACCCACTGCAAAATTACTGTTTTTTTTGAATGTGCAAATTTTTTTTGGGTGTTATTATAAAATAATTGTCTCAAAGGAACGCGGATAACACAGATGACACGGATTTTCACTGATGATTTGCATTTAATTGTCAGCAATATAAAAATTTGCGAAAATCTGCGTTATCCGTGTCATCTGCGTTCTAAATTTTATTACCCCACACTCCCCTCCATAGAAATAGCAATCAATTTATGCGCCTCAATAGCAAATTCCATCGGCAATTTATTGAGCACCTCTTTTGTAAATCCGTTTACAATCAAACTCACGGCATTTTCGGTTGAAATACCCCGTTGGTTACAATAAAAAATTTGTTCATCGGCAATTTTCGATGTCGTAGCTTCGTGTTCCACTGTTGCCGAAGGATTTAAAACGTCGATATACGGAAAAGTATTTGCGGCGCAACTGCTGCCAATTAAAAGCGAATCGCATTGCGAAAAATTGCGGGCATTGTCGGCACCACGAGCCATGCGTACTTCGCCTCTGTAAGAATTACTGCTTTTGCCCAGCGATATTCCTTTTGAAACAATCGTACTTTTGGTGTTTTTGCCTATGTGTATCATTTTTGTGCCGGTATCGGCTTGCTGGTAATTGTTGGTAACGGCTACGGAATAAAATTCCGACACGGAATTATCGCCGCGCAAAATAGTGCTGGGGTATTTCCACGTTACAGCCGAACCGGTTTCAACTTGCGCCCACGAAACTTTTGAATTTTTGCCTTTGCACAATGCCCGTTTGGTTACAAAATTATAAATGCCGCCTTTGCCTTCCTTATCGCCCGGATACCAATTTTGTACGGTTGAATATTTTATTTCGGCATTGTTCAGGGCAATTAATTCCACCACCGCTGCGTGAAGTTGATTTTCATCGCGCATAGGTGCAGTGCAGCCTTCCAAATAACTCACATACGAATCATCTTCGGCTATGATAAGCGTACGCTCAAATTGCCCCGTATTTATAGCATTGATGCGGAAATACGTTGAAAGTTCCATAGGGCAACGCACGCCTTTGGGAATAAACACAAACGAACCGTCGCTAAACACAGCGGAATTGAGCGCAGCGTAATAATTATCGGTATAAGGCACAACCGAGCCTAAGTATTGTTGCACAAGTTCGGGGTATTCACGAGCTGCTTCGCTAAACGAACAGAAAATAACGCCTCGTTCCTGCAATTGCTCACGATACTGCGTATGCACCGAAACGCTATCGAACACCGCATCGACCGCCACGCCCGAAAGTATTTTTTGTTCTTCGAGCGGAATGCCCAATTTGTTAAATGTTTCTACAATTTCAGGGTCAACCTCATCGAGGCTTTCATATTTTGCCTTATTTTTCGGTTGTGCATAATAACTAATTGCCTGAAAATCGGGAACGTTGAAAGTCAAGTGCGCCCACGTGGGGTGTTTCATTGTAAGCCAATGACGATAGGCTTTCAGGCGCCATTCGAGCAAATATTCCGGTTCTTCTTTCAAAGCCGAAATGCGGCGAATAACGTCTTCGTTCAGTCCGGGTGGAAATACATCGCTTTCTACGTTTGTTGAAAATCCGTATTTATATTCTTCGTGTTGAAGATTGTGTAACAGTTCGTCGTTGGGGGTGTTTTCGGTCATTGTTGAGGTTGTTTACATTTTTGGCAAAAATAGCAATTTCAATCAAAATAAATATTGATTATTTATACCAATCACAGGTTAAAACCTAATTTACACCTAATTTTTTTACAAAACAACCTCAGTAACAAAAAAATTCTTTCAAAAGCAACCTGATTACCTGATTTTTCCTTGTTGAATGAGGTAATCAGGTTAGGGGTAGGTATCATTTAGGGTTACTTAGGTTGTTTTGTTTGTGAAATTAGGTCAAAATCAGGTTTTTTGATACCACAAAGATAACACCTTTTTCAAAAAAAACAACAAGGCGAAAAAACTTCGTGTCTTCATGGCTTTTTGTCTTCGTGTTTGCTACAATGCGCTTGCGCTTAAATTTTCTACCTAAATAAATACTGGATTGCTTCGCTCCGCTCGCAATGACGCTCTTTTGATGATTTGTGTAAACCTCCGCAAAAGCGTCTTTGCGAGGAGGTACGACGAAGCAATCCACGTTTTACCGTTTTTAGGCATAATGACGGATAATCATAAAAAATAAACACGAAGACAAAACGGCACAAAGAATAAAAATCAAATAAATTTTAAAACAGACCACAAAAAAACCAACAAATTTTTAACAATTATTCAGAATAAAAATAATACTTTTGTAAACTGATAATTTTTCGGGAAACAAACATTTTACAATGTCGGGTTTTTTCACGGAAAGTTGTCAGAACAAATATGTACATATACAAATATTAAGTTTATCAAAGTCATGATAAAAAAAGTTTTACTTGTTGTTGCCCTGTTAGGCGGAATGACAGCAGCCCATGCTCAAATCAAATTTAACGAAGTTCAAAGTTCAAATGGGAATCCGCTGCTCAAAGACCAGGATTTCAATAGCAGCAGCGACTGGATTGAACTCTACAATGCCGGCACTTCGGAGGTAAATCTTAAAGGTTATTTTATAACCGATAATAAAGATAAACCTCGTAAATGGGAATTTGTCAAGGATTTTAAAATTCCTGCAAAAGGTTTTGCAATTGTGTGGTGCGATGGTAGAGATTTTCCGAATAAAGCAACTGACAATAATAAAGAATTTCACACCAATTTTAAAATTTCGGCAGGCGGTGAGGCTATTCGTTTGTATTCCAATACCATGCTGTTGGTCGATAGCGTAAAAGTGCCGCTTGTGGAACGTAACTATACCTACGGGCGCACAGTGGACGGCGCAGGCGAATGGCAACTTTTGAAAAAAACAACATTTAAGGCAAGCAACAATGGCGTGGGTTATTTTAAAGGCATGGCTCCGCAGCCGAAAATTTCGCTTAAAGGCGGTTGGTACAGCGGTGCGCAGGCGGTTACTATTTCGAGCGAATTGCCCGGAGCAACCATTCGTTACACTACCAATGGTGCCGAACCAACGGAAACCTCGCCCATTTACACCGGAGGCACCATTTTGGCAGAGAAAAAAAATGCTCTTTCGCAAAAAGCAGGTGATGCAAATTATCAAACGAATAAAACCCGTATTCAACATGCAGCAAATTGGCCTACAGTTTTTACGTTCCCCAGCGATAGATACAATGGCAATCGGGATTTTAATTTTGTGTTGAAAGCAAAAGTGTTCCACCCCGATTATATGACAAGTAATACGAGCGGCGAAACCTATTTTATAAACGAACGAAAACCAAGCATACCGGTAATTTCGCTTTCTATTGATAAAAAATATTTGTTTAGCGCCGATTCGGGTATGTATATTCAAGGAACCAATGGCGCTATTGCGAATTACGGCGGGGCAGATGGGAAATACAATTGGGCGCACGACTGGTCGCACCCTGCGCATATAGAATTTTACGCTGCCAATGGCGGCGCAAAACAATTTGCCAACACCATGACCATAGAAATATTCGGCTCGGCTTCGCGCAGTTTCGATTTGAAATCGCTGGCAGTAAAATGTAAAAACAAATACGAAAATGCCGAAATCAATTACCCCATATTTGGTAGCAGCGGTTTGAAATCGTATCAATCGTTTGTGTTGCGCAATTCGGGTAACGACTGGGCAGACGGATGTTTTGCCCGCGATGCAATTATTCAACGAATAGTGCGCGGGCAGGTTGATTTGGAAACACAGGAGTATCAGCCGGTTGCACTGTATATCAACGGCGAATACTGGAGTTTGATGAATATGCGCGAGCGCTATGCTGCCGAGTATTTCAACGCTTATCACGATTATGCAAGCGATATTGATTTATTGAAAATAGACAATGCTAAAAAAAGTTTTAGCGATGTAAGCGAAGGCGATATTAAGCGCTACGATGCCCTTTTAGCCAAGTTGGGACCCAATGCAAAAAACGGAACAAAAACCGATTTAAGCACCAATCAGGCACTATACAACGATTTGATTACCAATTGGGTTGATGCCGATAATATTATAAACTATTATATAGCTCAAACCTATTGCGACAATGGCGACTGGCCCCACAACAATGCCCGTATGTGGCGTCCGCGTGTAGAAAACGGCAAATTCCGTTTCCCGCTCTACGATACCGATTTTGGTTATGGTTTGTGGGGAGGGAGTAGTAGTGCAACCAGAGCATTGGATGCAGCAATGTCTGATACCGATGCCGAAAAAACATGGAGTACGGTTATTTTCCGCAGTTTGCTTACCAATCCCGATTTTAAAAACGAATTTATACAGCGCTATGCCTATATGATAAATACGGTGTATTCCGATGAACGCATGAACGCGGTTGCCGACCCGGTAAGTAATGCCATAACCAGCGAGCGCGATACATACACCAATCCCGAATGGGATAGAGCGCGGTGGACTGTGTACGGCATAAGCGGTATGAAAACGTGGAATAGCAGCCGAAGAGGCGCTATGCGCAATCAAATAAGCCAACACGCCCGTTTGGGCAATGGTAAAGGCTATGCCAATTACACGGTGCAATATACCTCTTCGCAAGGTAAGGTGCAATTGTGCGGGCTCGATGTACAAAATAATTACGTCGGACAGCAAATGCTCAACGTACCCATTCGCATGACAGCTATTCCCGCCGCCGGCTACCAATTTAAACAGTGGGAAGATGCCGCGGGAAAAGTACTTTCTACCGCCCAAGAATTTTCATACACAATGACCGCAGCAGCTACCGTAAAAGCCGTGTTTGAAACCCGCCCAAGCATAGCGCCAAGCACTTTGCGCATCAATGAACTTATGGCATCGAACAAAACTACATATAAAACCGAATTTGGCGAATACACCGACTGGTTTGAAATTTACAACACCGGTTCTACGGCTATCAATATTGCAGGATTATATGTATCGAACACCAAAACCAACCCTACGCTGTATCAAATTCCATACGGCAATGCTGCGGCTACAACTGTTCCTGCAACAAATGCAACAAATAAAGGATTTTTAGTGTTGTGGGCAAGTAAAGACACCTATAGCGGCATTACTCATTTGCCGTTTAAATTAAATAAAGACGGCGGAGTAATTATACTTTCGCAAAAAAGTGCTTCGGGCACGGTAACAATTATTGATAGCTTGCACTATGGCGCGCAAACTCCCGATGTGTCGTTTGGTCGTTACCCCGATGGACATGCGAGTAATAAAGTTCTTTTCGAAGAACCAACGCCAAAAGCATCGAACGTAATAGCACCGCCGCCTAATGTGGACAATATATATATAACCGAAATCGGGGCAAAAAACCGCACAACCATTAAAGAAGAAACCGGCACGTATGCCGATTGGTTTGAATTGTACAACAATAATAATTTCGACGTTGATTTAGGCGGATTGTATGTAACCCGTGATTTTTCGGATTTGACTATGTATCAAATTCCCCGCGGGCAACCGGATAAAACTACGATTAAGAAAAATTCATATATGATATTTTGGGCTGATAAGCAAACAGCTATCAACCCCAATCACGTGGATTTTAAATTAAATGCCGAAGCCTGTGAATTGGCGTTGGTGCAAGTGCGCGGTTCGGAAAATTATATTATCGATAAAGTGTCGTTTACTAATCAAGGCGAAGACGTTTCTTACGGACGTTTCCCGAATATTAATTCTCCTTTCCGCTATTTGGCAGTACCTACACCGGGTGCGGCAAATAAAAATACCGATGCTACGGTAAAAGCAAAAGTAACCGGCATTACCATCAACGAAATTTTAGCCGAAAACACCGCAATATTGCCGGAAGGCGGCAAATACTACGACTATATAGAATTTTACAATGCCGGCACCACGGCGGTAGATTTGGGCGGTTTGTTTGTGAGCGATTCGGCAACCTACACGTTGAAATACCGCATACCGCGCGATAAACCCGCCGAAACCACCATTCAACCCGGAAAATGGCTTACGTTCTATGCAAGTTCCAACGCAAGTTTGGGTACGCGACATTTCAATTTCGCACTCGATAAAGCCGGCGAAGCAGTTATACTTTCGCAAGTAACGGCAAATGGTTTGGAGCAGCTCGATGCTATTCAATTCGGCGCACAAACGGTCAATGTAAGTTATGGTCGTTACCCCGAAACTGCCAGCAAATGGGAATTTATGGAGCCAACGCCCAACGCAAAAAATATTTCAGCCGAATCGAGCGCGAATTTAAAAACACTGTCGAGTTCGGCGGGAAAAATAAGCCCTACTGTGTCGAAAGATGTGTTTGAATACGTGTGTTTATTGCCTTCCAACATTACCACAGTTCCGGTAATTTCGGCTACTGCCATCAACGATAAGGCAACGGTGCAAATAACGCAAGCTACAAGCATCAACGGAAAAGCCACTGTTATTATAACATCGGCAAACGGAGAAGGAAAAGCCACATATACCGTAACCTTTGCCAACGACCCTTCGGGCGATGCTTCGCTCAAATCGTTGACGGCAAATACCGGAGCTTTGGAACCTGCTTTTTCGAGCACTGTGTATAATTATACTTTAACATTTACAAGTTCCGTAAAACCGAAATTTACCGCAATTGCCAACAGTCCCAATGCAAAAGTTGAGATACTGTACGGTGCAAAATACAGCGACCCTACAATTATTCGCGTAACATCGGAAAACAATACCGTACAGAACTATACCATTACCTACAAAGCCAATCCGCTGGAGTTGACGCAATGGGTCGACGATTTTTCGGGAGGAATAGACCGCGTGAAACAAGTAAGTACGCACTATACGTTGAAAGCAAAAGACGGTAATTTACAAGTGCATTTTGTGCGCGGCGCAAACGATGTTGACGGTTATTTTGAATACACCCTGCCCGAAAATACGGTGGTAAATGCTGCTGACCCCAAAGATTTGTTCGTAACAGTAACCGCCCGCGCCGGCGACGGTAAAGATGAAGGAGTTACCGTATCGGGCACATCGGTTGCATTGAAATGCCGTGTGGTTGATATGTGGGGCTATGAAGCTACCAACCGTCCTTATACAGCTCATACTGTGGGATTAACAAAAGGTAATTACGAAGCCGATTTTGGGACAACCCTAACAGTTGATAAATCGAAAGTTGCGGCAGTGCGTTTTGTGTTAGACCCCGAAAATAACACTTCCGCTAAAAACAAATTCTTTATTATCGAACAAATCGTGATAGGTCCGAAACTGGCTAACTTGGTTATATTATCGAAAAATGCAAATTTGGCAACGCTTACTACCAGCGCAGGCGCTCTCAGTCCGGCGTTCAATGCCAATACTTTGGAATACATCGTAACCTTGCCTGCCGGCACTACCGCCATACCAACAATTTCGGCTACAAAAGCCGATGCGAAAGCAACTTTGCAAATTTCGCAAGCATCGTCGTTGAGTTCCGAGGCTACTATCACAGTAATTTCCGAAGATTTACTTACGGTAAAAAATTATACCGTGCGCTTCACCGTAATGCCTTCGGTGGTTGACGGCTATACCGACAATATTCTGCAACCGGCTCTATTGGCATGGAGCAAAGACAATGCTGCCTACGACCTTTCCTACAGCCCGGGAGTGCTCAATGTTGCTTACAACCGCACTACAAGCACAGGTAGTCCGTTTATACAATATAATACACTCACCGGCGAAAATACCATTTTGAACCTCACAAGTTTCCCTTATTTCTCGGTAAAATTGAAATCAACGGTAGATTTTACTTTACGTGCCGATTTGTATGATGCCGATGGAAAAACGGCAACCGTGGTGGCGCAAACTGTTACAAAATCAACCGATTACAAAGTTTACACCTTTGATTTTAAAGGTCTTATGACTTCGCTCACAACGAATAAAATATATGGTGTGCGACTCTATTTCGATGCCGGTACTACTGCCGCCAAATCGGGAACAATTGTAATCGACGATATGCGTTTTGGTCGCGATGTGGAAATACGGGTAAATACTCCTCCGGTTATTACCGCAATTCCGGCACAAACAAGGGAGCAAACAAAACCATTCGACCCAATTAATTTGAACAGTTACGTAAGCGACGACCACACTCCGGTTGAAAAATTAGTGTGGACGGCATCTGCCGTAAATTTCAATGTTGGTATTGTGAACAACGTGGCAACCGTTACCCCCAAAAATCCTGCGTGGATTGGCGATGAGCAAATATCATTTACCGTAACCGACGAAGACGGCGCGCAAGCAAACCGCTCGGTACGTTTTACCGTTATCGAATTGGTAATTCCGGTGGCAAGCCTAAGTTTTACCAATACCACTCTAACAATGCTATTGGGCGAAAAACGTTCAATTGCTCCCGAAGTAACAATAAATCCGAGCGATGCAACCGACAAAACACTGAAATACACTTCGTCGAATCCGCTTGTGTTAAGTGTGGACGAAACCACCGGCATGATGACTGCCTTGAAAGAAGGTACGGTGCGTATAACCGTAACTTCGGCAAACTCTAAAACAGCACAGTGCGAAGTTGAGGTAAAACCGATTCTTGCTGAAACCATAATAGCAATTCCTGCAAGTATGACACTGATAGAAGGCGAAACTGCTAATTTGGCAGTGGAAATTTTGCCCGAAAATACAACAGACAAAACCGTTACATGGATATCGAAAAATACCGCTGTGGCAACTATTCTTTCGGGCAATAGAGTAAGAGCTCTTGCCGAAGGAACAGCAACGCTTGTAGCAACTACCGTAAACGGCATAGAGGCAGAGTGCAAAGTAACTGTAAATCCGCTTGTGATACTTGTGGAATCTATTTCGCTGCCTGCAACCATGAATTTGGAAGTTGAAGAAACTGCGCAACTTACGGTTCAGTTTACTCCTGCCAACGCTACAAATAAAACGCTTACGTGGTCGTCGAGTGCACCGGGAATTGTGAGCGTAACGCCCGACGGCAAAATTACCGCCCTTGCAATCGGCAAAGCAGAAATTACTGCCCAAACCATAAACGGCAAAACCGCAACAACCACCGTTACCGTTAAAGGAATAGACCCAATAAGCGTTGCGCTTTCTAAAACCACACTCGAACTTCTCGAAGGTAAAACCGAAACATTGACTGCCACCATAAATCCTCTGAATGTAACCGATGCCACAATTACATGGAAATCGAGCAGTACGAGTGTGGCTACGGTTGCAGGTGGTGTGGTTACGGCTCTGGAAGAGGGCAAAACTACTATTACGGCTACTACTTGGAACGGCAAAGTTGCTACCTGTGAACTTACCGTTAAACCGGTGCCTGCCGAAAGTGTAACATTGAGCAACAATGATATAAAACTCGATGTGGGCAAAACTGCGCAACTTACTGCTGTAATTCAGCCTGCAAATACAAGCAATAAAGAACTTACGTGGAAAATTGCCAATGAAGCAATTGCCTCTGTTGATGCCAACGGCAAAATTACTGCTCTTGCAGCAGGAAACACAACGCTTACCGTAACTACTGCCGACGGCAAAACCGACGTTTGCACAATTACCGTCAATCCGGTGCTTGCCCAAAGCGTAACGTTGAGCGATAAGGACATAGAGCTTGATGTGGGCGAAACCGCGCAACTTACAGCTACAATTTTGCCTGCAAATACAACCGATAAAAAACTTACGTGGAGCATTGCCGATACCGATAAAGCATTTGCCTCTGTTGATGCCAACGGCAAAATTACCGCTCTCAAAGAAGGAACCGCATTGCTCACCGTAAGCACTGCCAATGGCGAAAAAGACGTTTGCAATATTGTAGTCAAAGCAGTTATAATTCCGGTGGAATCTATACGAATAGTGGAAGGCGATAAAACTATCAATATCGACGAAACATTTGATTTTACCATTGAATTTACACCTGCCGAATCGTCGAACAAAACAATATTCTGGACTTCGACCGACCCAACAGTAGCCACAATTGCTGGTGGAAAAGTTACCGCTCTCAAAGCCGGTGTTACTCAAATTCAAGCCGTTTCGGCAAATGGTAAAACATCGACTGTTACGCTTAGCGTAAATACCATGCCGGCTGCAAGCATCACTCTTTCGAAAAATGCACTGTCGCTACACGAAGGCGAAAGTGCAACAATAAGCGCCGATATTCTACCTGCAAAAACAAGCGACAAAAACGTAATTTGGGAAACGCTTTCGAGCGAAATAGCAACGGTTGACAACGGAAAAATTACCGCTCATGCGATTGGCAAAACCTTCATAACTGCCACCACGCACAATGGAATTGTAGCCAAATGCGAAGTAACCGTGTTGCCGATAGACGCACAAAGTATTTCCTTGAATACCTCATCGCTCTCTCTGTTGGTGGGCGGCGAAGAAACTTTGCGAGTGAGCTTTGAACCTGCAAACACTACCGACAAAAATATAGTTTGGACTTCGCTTTCCAATGCAATTGCAACAGTTAACAATGGTATTGTTACCGCCAATTCTGTGGGCAAAACCACCATAACTGCCGCTGCGCACAATGGAATTAAAGCCACATGTGAAGTAACCGTGTCGGCGATAGTTGAAACAAACATAATCTTAAACACATCGCTGATAAATATGTCGGTGGGCGGTAAAGAAACCATGCAAGTTACCTTTGTGCCTGCAAACACTACCAACAAAACTATAACATGGAAAGTAGGCGACAATACAATTGCAAGCGTCGATGCCACAGGCACAGTGCAAGGACTTACCGCCGGAACTACCACGCTCACAGCTACTTCTGCCAACGGCAAAACCGCAACCTGCACCGTTATAGTTAATGAACTTATCATTCCGGTAGAATCAATTTCGTTGCCGGTAGCTGTTGCTGTTGATATTGACAAAACCGTAGCACTCGAAGTAACATTTGAACCGAAAAATGCAAGCGATAAAACCATTACATGGACTATCGACGACAAAGCAGTTGCAAGCGTTTCCACCGCCGGCGTTGTTACCGGCATAAAAGCCGGACAA
Organism: Bacteroidota bacterium; assembly: GCA_009786075.1. Lineage (GTDB taxonomy): Bacteria > Bacteroidota > Bacteroidia > Bacteroidales > UBA1715 > WQTX01. Next base: position 19,626 of record WQTX01000011.1, read on the forward strand.
ACCAAAGTTACCGCCATCAGCTCCAATAATAAAACGGCTGTTGTTGTGGTAACGGTAAATCCAATGCCGGCTGCAAGTGTTACGCTTTCGAAAACAGCATTGAGCCTCGTAAACGGCGAAACTGCCACATTGACCGCTACAATTTTGCCCGATAAGACAACCGATAAAACAATTACATGGAAATCGAGCAACGAAGCGGTGGCAACGGTTGATAATAACGGAAAAATTACCACACTTGCAGCAGGAACGGCAACAATTACCGCTACCGCCGTTTCCGGCATAAATGTAACTGCAAGTTGCGCACTTACCGTAACTCCGGCTGTGGCGCAATCGGTAACACTCAATCGAAGCGAATTGTCGTTGGGTATTGGTCAGTATTTCAATTTACAAGCAACCATATTGCCTGTCAACACTGCCGATAAATCAATTACGTGGTCGATAGACAAACCGGCTGTAGCATCAATCGACCAAAATGGTTTGGTTACGGCAAAAACCGAGGGTAAAGCAACAGTAACTGTAACCACTGCCAACGGCAAAACCGCAACCTGTGTGGTGGAAGTTATTACCGTTATAGTTTCTGTAGAAACAGTAACTGTGCTCGACAACAGCGGAAAACCAATAACTTCGTTGTCGTTGTACGTCGATAACGAATATCAGTTTACGGCACAGGTAACGCCTGCCAATGCAACCGACAAAACTATTACCTGGACTTCGAGCAACGAAGCGATAGCAACCGTGGTTAACGGAAAAATTACCGCTTTGGTTGACGGACAAACGCGAATAACGGCACGCAGCAACAATGGTATAACATATCGTGTCGATATTACCGTGCTGCCGCTCGATGTAGAAGAAATTATCCTGAAACCACAATTTGCCGAAGTGTTTATAGGCGAAAAAGTGAATATTGAAAGTACAGTATTGCCCGCAAAAGCAAAAGATAAATCGTTGACATGGACATCGTCGAACCCTGCTGTGGCAACGGTAAGCAGTAGCGGTGTGGTAACTACTTTGAGCGCAGGCGATGTAATTATTACCGCCCGTAGTGTAAATGGCATTACAGGAACCACAAACATACGGGTAAATCCATTGGTTCCTACCTCGGTTAACTTTACCGTATCGAATTTGTCGGTATTGGTGGGAGGAACATTGGACCTTGCAAATAGCTATAGCATATTCCCTGAAAATGCTAATGATAAAAAAGTAACATGGGAATCAGAAGATGAGAGTGTTTTTACAGTTGATAAAAACGGACTGGTAACCGGAGTAGGAGTGGGGAGAGCAAAAGTTACGGTTCGCACGGTAAACGGAAAAACCGACGAAAGAACTATTACCGTAAAACCAATTTTACCAACCGGCTTAACGTTTCCTGTAACTGCAAAGTCCTTGATAGTGGGGCAAACTGCATTGATTCCGGCAACAGTACAGCCTGAAAATGCTACCGATAAATCGCTTACGTGGACAATCGACAACGAAGCAGTTGCAACTGTCGACAACCAAGGAGTTGTTACGGCTCTTGCCGTAGGAAAAGCGGAATTGCGTGTGATTACCAATAGCGGCAGTGGAGCAGGTATTTGTTATATTACCGTTGTGTCGGGTGATATTGAAGTGCAAGAGGTTTATATTCTTGGCAGTCCCATCATACAGCTTACTGATGGTACAAAACAATCAGTGCCAATACAAATCATTCCCGAAGATGCCACTAATGTAACTAAAACATGGTCGGTTGGCGACCCAACAATTGTCTCCGTTTCTTCAACAGGCGAAATCACAGCTCTTAAACCAGGTGAAACTACTATTACCGTTACCGTAAACGGAATATCGGCTACAAAAAGCGTTGTGGTAGTGAAGCAAGAGGCAGTGAAAGTTTTCATTGAAGGTGGAAAATCGGAAATGATGGTTGGCGAAACTATGCGGCTCACTGCACGCATAGAGCCTGAAAATACCACCGACAAATCGGTAACATGGAGTTTAATGTATAATAGCGGAGCGCTTTCGATTGACGAAACCGGACTGGTTACAGCTCGTGCCGAAGGCGCGGAAATGATACGAGTAACTACTACCAATAGTTTAGTATATGCGCCACTCTATGTTACGGTTTCCACTGTGGTAGTTACCGATATTAAGTTTGTTCGCGAAAATGAAACTGCATGGTTCAATGAATCGAAACAAATACAGTTTGTAACCACACCGCTCAATGCCGATAAAAACACCATAAAAGAATGGAAATCGTCAGATGAAACTATTGCTATGGTTGATGAACAGGGAGTAATTCATACTTTTGGAAAAGAAGGTAAGGTTACAATTACGGTAATTCTTCGAGATGGTACTGAAAAGGAATTTACGCTTACGGTTAGCGAATATATTGGAGCGCCAACGGCAAAACAAGATACGCTCAAACTGGAAATAAAACACGGTGGTGCGTTTGGCAAAATAAAGTTGCAAGATTATTTCACACCGTACAAAGGCGAAACGTTAATTTACGGTATGACTCCTCCGGCTAATAATAAAATTCGCGTAAACGTTGCCTCCGACGGAACTTCCTCTATAGTAGTAGTAGACCCTGCATGGCATGGCAGCGAAACGCATACCGCAACGGCTCGCAACGCTGTAGGTACGGCAATAATTGATGTGAAGTTCACTGTTGAACCGGTGGTAGGAATTACTCCTGTGTCTACTGCCATAAGCACAATCAATGCCTACCCTACGGTAACTTCTACCTACACCACGCTTGTAATTTCGTCGGCAGAGCCTGCGGATTACACACTTTCGGTGTACGATATTGAAGGAAAATTGATAGAAAACCATCGCTTATCGGTAAGCGAAACAGTGCAAAAAATTATTGATTTCACAAATCTGCCTCGTGGTGTATACACTTGCGTAGTAGCCAACGAAAACGAAAAACAAAGTGTGAAAATCGTTGTAGAGTAGAGACGTGGCGCGCCGCGTCTCCGCATCTCAGAATAAAAAATAAACTTAACAGGTTTTCAAAACCTGTTAAGTTTTTTTACGTACTTTTGTAAAAAATCTATTAGACTTTGAAAACAAAAAAACTCTTCCTAATCGACGGGCACGCCATGCTGTACCGCTCGTACTACGCATTTATAAAAAATCCCCGTATCAATTCCAAAGGTATGAACACGTCGGGAATTTTTGGGTTTACCAATGCTATAAACGAAGTTATACGAAATCAAAAACCATCGCATATTGGCGTGGTTTTCGACCCCAAAGGCACAACGTTCCGGCACGAAATGTTTGAGCAATATAAGGCGCATCGCCAAGAAACTCCCGAAGATTTGCGTGCATCAATTCCTCACGTGATGGAAATTTTGCAAGGAATGAATATTCCCGTAATTCAAATAGAAGGCTACGAAGCCGATGATGTAATAGGAACGTTGGCAAAACAAGCGGCAAAGCAAGATTTTGAGGTGTTTATGGTTACGCCCGACAAAGATTATTGTCAATTGGTAGAAGAACATATTCACGTATATCGTCCGAAAAGTTTTGGCAATGGCATTGAAATTCTGGGCATTCCCGAAGTGAATGAAAAATTCAGTGTAAATAATCCTCTGCAAGTAATTGATATTCTCGGTCTATGGGGCGATAGTGTTGATAACATTCCCGGCGCACCCGGCATAGGCGAAAAAACCGCTAAAGCGTTGATTGCCGATTATGGTAGCATTGAGGGAATTTACGAGCATATTGATGAACTGAAAGGTAAGCAAAAGGAAAATCTTATAACGTTCAAAGAGCAAGTATTATTGAGTAAATTTTTGGCAACAATTAAAGTTGATGTTCCTGTTGATTTTAATTCGTATAATTTTGAAAAACAAGAGCCTAACACACATTCACTTCAAGTAAAATTTACGGAATTGGAATTTCGCAATATGCTTGAAAATATTGCAAGTAGAGACGTAACGCGTTACGTCTCTACACCGCCAAAACCAAAACCGCAACCAACCGGAGCCGTACAATTCAGCTTGTTCGACACCCCCGAAGAAATACAAGAACAAACATCTGAAACACACTACGTTTCCTCATTCAACACAATAGAAACTACAACTCACTGCTATTTTTTAACTGACAATCAATCGCATATACAAAAACTTATCAACGATTTATTGGTGCAACCGGCTTTTTGTTTCGATGCCGAAACCACATCGCTCAACGTGTTGCAGGCGGAACTGTGCGGTATTTCGTTTTCGTGGGAAAAAGGAAAAGCGTTTTATGTTCCTTTCCCCGAAAATCAAGACGAAGCTCGTGCGCTTGCCCGGCAATTTGCACCGGTATTTTCGTCGCCGGCAACAAAAATTGCGCATAATGCAAAATACGATTGCGGCATTCTCAAAAATTACGATATAGAGGTTGCCGCTCCACTATTCGACACTATGTTAGCGCATTATGTGTTGCAACCCGAAGGACGGCACAAACTCGAATCGCTTGCCGAATCGCAATTGAATTACGAAATGGTGCCGCTTGAAAAATTAATTGGCAAAAAAGGCGCACAACAACGCTCGTTTCGTAGCGTTCCGCTCAGCGATGCCAAAGAATATTCGGGCGAAGATGCCGATATTACCTATCAACTCTACACGGTTTTGAAACAGGAATTGATAGAAAAAAATCAATTGCGATTGCTCGAAACCATAGAAATGCCACTTGTAGAAGTACTTGAAACTATGGAGCGCAACGGCGTGAAAATAAACACACAAGCTCTTGAAGAATCTTCACAACAATTAAAAGCGCAAGTTGCCGGAATTGAACAGAAAATATACGAACTTGCCGGACAAACATTCAATATAGCATCGCCAAAACAATTGGGCGAAATTTTGTTCGACAAACTGCAATTAGTTGATAAAGCCAAAAAAACTAAAAACAAACAATATGCTACCGGTGAAGAGGTGCTCGCAAAATTAAAGAAAGAACACCCGATTGTTGCCGCAATTTTGGAATTTCGAGAATTGAAAAAACTGCTTTCGACCTACGTTGATGCCCTACCATTATTGATAGACAAAAAAACCGGAAGAATTCACGCTTCGTTCAATCAAGCTGTTGTGGCTACCGGACGATTGAGTTCCACCAATCCGAATTTGCAAAATATTCCGGTGCGCACCGCAAATGGGCGGGAAATTCGCAAAGCCTTTATTCCTTTCGACGACAATTCGGTGTTCATGTCAGCCGACTATTCGCAAATAGAATTACGGGTAATTGCCGCTATGAGTGGCGACGAACAGTTTATTGCCGCCTTTGCCAACGGCGAAGATATACACGCTGCCACTGCTGCAAAAATATTTTCGTGCGACATCGCAGCTGTTACTGCCGAACAACGCCGACAAGCAAAAACGGCAAATTTTGCCATTAGCTACGGGTCGAGTGCATTTGGCTTGGCGCAAGGTTTGGAAATTTCACGTAAAGAAGCGCAGTTTTTAATTGACGGTTATTTTGCATCATACCCGAAAATCAAGGAATTTATGAACGCACAAATTGAAAAAGCCCGTGCGCACGGTTATGTAGAAACGCTCTTTGGCAGGCGGCGCTATCTGCCCGATATTTATTCGCAAAATGCCATTGTACGTGGCGTTGCCGAACGAAATGCCATCAATGCGCCCATTCAAGGCACCGCTGCTGATATTATGAAATTGGCAATGATTCGCATTCATGCAGCTATGAAAAAACACAAAGCACAATCACAGTTAATTATGCAAGTGCACGATGAGTTAAACTTTACCGTTCCGAAAAACGAAATTGAATTAATGAGAAAAATCATAACCGAAGGAATGGAACAGGCTGTTCAACTTTCGGTTCCGTTGGTGGCAGATATTGGAGTGGGAATGAATTGGTTAGAGGCGCATTAAGAAGCCCCCTAAATCCCCCTCAGGGGGGACTTGGAGCAGTGCAAAATATGTAAAATTTTGCAAAAGTGGCAGAACGAATAAGAATATTGAAAAACAACGGAAAAGTGGGGCTTTAAGTCCCCCTTGAGGGGGATTTAGGGGGCTGTTTTCCTCAGTATCGTAATCCCATCACGAACAGGCAAAATAACCGTTTCCACCCGAGCATCGTTTTTTACATGGTCGTTGAATGCTAAAATTCCCTGTGTTTGGTAATCGTTGGCGGCAATTTCGTGGTCTATTACATGACCGTCCCACAGTGTGTTATCGGCAAAAATATAACCGCCTGCATTGAGTTTTTGCATACACAATTCGTAATACTCTATATAATGCCGTTTGTTGCCGTCAATAAAAACCACATCGAAATTGTAGGAAAATTGCGGAATAATTGTTTCGGCATCGCCTATATGAAGTTGAATTTTGTGCCTGTGTTCCGATTTATCAAAAAACGATTGAATTTTTGTTTGCAATTCATCGTTGATTTCAATAGTATCAAGCTGTGCATTTTCGCCAAGTCCTTCGGCAATGCACAGAGCGGAATAACCGGTATAAGTGCCGATTTCCAACACTCGCTGCGGCTGTATCATTTGCATAAACATTTTTAAAATCCGTCCCTGAATATGCCCCGAAAGCATACGAGGATTGAGCAAGGTTAAATGTGCTTGGCGTTGCAATTCTTGCAAAAGCGCAGGTTCGGCGTCTATGTGATTTTCAATGTAGTGCTGTAATGCTATTTCGTCTTTTGTTTTCATATTTTAGGAGTTAAGATATTGGAGATAATTTCTTTTAGTAAAATAATATATTATTGAATATACTCCCCATATAAAAATACCAACTAATGCTAATTCGAAAATTAGCATCATTATATCAATAATACCAATATCAACTCTGATATATATATCTTTTTCTCCTTTCCAATTTTGTAAATCTTTCAAATGGTCATCATATTTGATAACATAATTTTTGTTCTCTTCTATCTGTAATTGTTCAAATAGATTTTTTACATTATACACATCTTTCCTAATATAACAAGTATCAATCATTATTGTATCTGCATTTGAATGTATCAGATTGCTTAAAACATTATTATAGTTTTTGTATTTTATCGGATAAGTTTCTGATTTTTTTATCATTAAAAAATAATAATTTCTTTTTTTCTTTTTTAATTGTTTGAGTAAATTTTGAAATTCATCGGAATATTTAAAATTAAAATCATCAACGATTAACACGTCTGTTTTAGCATCGTAGATATTTACATTATAGGTTTCAATTTCATTAAGGAATGATAATCCTATTAAACACAAGAAAGAATAAATTATCGCAATCAATGGTATTTTTATTCCGTTTTTTAATTTATCAATTTTTAATTTTTGAATAGCTTTAATATTGGCAATCCTATGAAAAAATGTGAGGTTAATTTTATTTGTTTTTATAGATTCTGCTAATTCTATAAATCCTTCAAATCCTATATATTCTTTTGATTTAAGTAAATCAAAGTTAACATTTGCAATATTATCATTAGAATTATACGATACTTCTAAACCTTCGCTTTTTGAAATAATTTTAAAATCCACCCATTTAGTTTTTTCTTGAGCTTTGATTTGTATTTGATTAGATTCTGTACAAATATCTTTATTGCCATCACAGATAATATAGCCACGAACAAAAATCAGATTTAATCTGATTTCAGAACCTTTATACTTTATAGATAAGTCATTAAAATTTTTGAGAAAATCTTCTTGAATATTTATCTGACTTTTTTCTACATAAATCAACTTGGTGTTTTTATTTCTAAAAAACATTATTACACTTGGCAATCCAAATCCCAGTCCTACTAATGCAATGATTAATGATGTTATTTCCATAATACACACTATTTTTTGTTATTCTTTAATTTATTTCTATTGGTTACACTTCACTCAATTCCAACCACTGCATCTCAACATCGTCCAAAAGATTAATCACCACCCCAATCCGTTCCGATTTTGCCAATAAATCGTCATTCGACAATGTGCCCGAATTTAATTCTTCGGTAAGTGTTAGTTTTTCTTGTTCAAGCTTACTTATTTCATTTTCCAAACGCTCCAATTCCTGTTTTTCTTTGAAATTTAGTTTTTTCTTTTGGGTTGCTGAGCTTGCGGTCAGTGAGCTTGTCGAACCTGTCGAAGCATTCGGTTTTTCGGCTTTTTCCGGTTTCGAGGTTTGTGATTGAACGGCTTTCTGTTCCTCCGCTTTCAATTCCTCCACTGCTCGATAATGCGAATAATTCCCCGTAAAATTCTGAATTTCCCCTGCGCCTTTGAAAACAAATAAATGCTCCACAACCTTATCGGTAAAAAACCGGTCGTGCGACACAATTACTACACAACCATTGAAATTCTGCAAATAATCTTCCAAAATGCGCAAAGTGTACAAATCCAAATCATTCGTAGGCTCATCGAGTATCAAAAAATTTGGCTGTTTCATCAAAATTGTCATCAAATAGAGACGTTTTTTTTCGCCGCCACTCAATCGTGAAACGTACAAATAGTGCATAGAACGGGGAAAAAGCCACTGCTCCAAAAATTGCGCTGCCGAAATTACCTGTCCTTTCGTAAGTTCTATTGTTTCGGCAATTTCTTTTATTACATCTATCACTTTTTGATTTTCGTTGAATAACAAACCGTCTTGCTTGTAATAGCCCATCACAACCGTTTCGCCGTAATCAATAGTTCCCGAATTTGCCGTAAGTTGCTCTGTTATAATATTTAAAAACGTTGTTTTCCCGCAACCATTATTGCCAATTATGCCGATTTTTTCGTTCCTGTGAAAAATGTACGAAAAATCACGCAACAACACTTTTTCGCCATAAGCAAAACTGATATTTTTAAGTTCAATCACTTTATTGCCCAATCGAGCGCCTTGAATGTTCAAATTGAGTTTGTCGTTTTTTATTTGTTGCGATGCTTTATCTTGCAGGTCGTAAAACGCATTGATTCTGTATTTTGCCTTTGTTCCTCGTGCTTGCGGTTGGCGGCGCATCCAGTCCAATTCGGTACGCATAAGGTTGCGGGCTTTGGCAATTTCTTGTTGTAGGGCTTGCGTGCGTTCTTCTTTTTTAATCAAAAATGTTTCGTAATTTCCCTCATACTTAAATGCTTTGGCATCGTCAATTTCAATAATGGTTGAACATACTCGCTCCAAAAAATAACGGTCGTGCGTAACCATAAGCAGCGTGCTTTTCGATGCGCACAAATAACCCTCGAGCCATTCAATTATTTGCAAATCCAAGTGATTGGTAGGTTCATCAAGAATAATAAAATCGGGTTCTCGCAGTAGGAGTTTTGCCATAGCCACCCGCTTTTTTTGTCCACCCGAAAGCGTTGCAATCACTTGCGAGGTATTGTCAAATTCCAATTTTGAGAGTATGTAATTCACTCGTGTTTCGTAATCCCACGCCTGCAAAGCGTCCATGGCATTGGTACATTCTTCTATAAGTTTTTCGTTGTGCAATTCGAGCGCACGGTCGTAGTTTTCTTTGGCGGTAATAATTTCTTCAAACGAATAATACACTTCGTTGTAAATGCTATTTTCAGAAGTAAAATCGGGATTTTGCGGCAAATAGCCAAGCGTACAATTGGGGTCAATAAACACTTCGCCCGATTCGTAGGGTTCGTTGCCTAAAAGAATAGAAATAAGCGTAGTTTTTCCGGTGCCGTTTTTGGCAAGTAAACCAACTTTTTCGCCCGAATTAATACTAAAACTCAGATTGTCAAAAAGGCGCAGTTCGCCGAAATATTTTGTGAGGTTTTCTATATGTACGATTGCCATAAGTCAATTATTAAAAGCCCCCTAAATCCCCCTTAGGGGGACTTTGCCGAAGCTATGATTACATCTTTTTCTTTCTCCTCCCCTAAGGGGAGGTCGGGAGGGGCTTTTTTCCAACCAATAACGCTACACACCCGCGCGCAATTTCGCCGGAAACTTTGTCGTCAACAGTTTCCACTTCCACCGAAATTATTAGGCGTTGGCTTGCTTCGGTTTTAAAATCCCACACGGTGGCGTAGTTTTGGTCAATGTTTGAAAATAGCACATTTCTATCGCTGTCCATTACCGTAAGTTTTATTTTTGGCAATTGCGATTGGCTGCACAGTGCAATCCGGTAATTTTGGTTGGCATAGAATGTTTTAGTAAATTCGGTGCTTTCGCCTTCCGAAAGTTCACTTACATTGAATATGCCGTCGTGTGCGAATGGTGCTAATTGCTGTTTACATTCGGTTTTGGCGAATGTTTTGCATTGGCTGTAAGCGACTGTTGTGAAAAATAAACAGAGTGTTGTAATGGCGAGGCAGGGAGTTTTCATGGGGTTAAATTTTTACAAAGATAGTGTATTCATATTATTTTTTTGTAAAAAATGATGTATCTTTGTACATAAAATAATCGAAAAAGGGGAATTATGGCAAACGAAAGAAAAACAGAACAAATCGTACGTTCTCATTTTGAAAAAGACAATAGTTTTATCCAAATTGAAGAGCAAAAGTCTGATATTCTAAAAATTGACAAGGCTCTTAAAGGTGCTTCAAAAAAAGGCGATGGAAAAGGTCGTCCCGAATTTATTATTACTTTCAATAACAATAATGATTTTCTGATTGTAGTAGAATGTAAAGCGGATACTACTAAACACGAAAGCACTAACAGAGATAAATATTCTGAATATGCTATTGACGGTGCGTTGTTGTATGCCTCATTTTTGTCGAAAGAATATGATGTTTTAGCCATTGCCGTAAGTGGCGAAACATCGCAGAAATTAAAAATTTCACACTTTTTACATTTAAAAGGCGAACGGAAGGCTACTCAGATTTTTGGCGACAAACTTTTGCCAACACAGGATTATTTGAATGGATATTTGAAAAGTCCCGAAAAATTCCGGCAAGATTATAATAATTTGCTTGCTTTTACTAAAACGCTAAATGAAAAATTGCACACATATAAAATTCTCGAAAGCCAGCGGAGTTTGCTGTTGAGTTGTATTTTGATTGCGTTGGAAGATGAGGCATTTCGTGTATCATACGACAAAATAACCACTCCGAGAAATCTTGCAGATTTTTTAACAAAGACTGTTTCGGATAAATTAGAAAACGCGAATATTCAGCGAGAAAAGCTTGATAATCTTAATATTCAGTTTGGATTTATCAAAACAGATACTTCGCTTACTACAAAAGACGGTTTACTTAAAGAATTGATTGGCGAAATAGATACAAATATCAATCAATTTATTAAAACGCACGAATATTTCGATGTGTTGGGACAACTTTATATTGAGTTTTTGCGATATGCAAACAGTGATAAAGGCTTAGGAATTGTTCTTACTCCGCCACATATTACAGAACTTTTTGCAGAATTGGCGCAAGTAAATAAAAACTCCATTATTTATGATAATTGTACGGGTACGGGTGGTTTCTTAATTTCTGCTATGAAATACATGATAAAAGATGCCAACGGAGAAGAAATGAAAATTCGTCAAATAAAATCAGAACAATTAATCGGCACGGAATATCAAGCACATATTTTTGCTTTGGCAGTTTCAAATATGTATATTCATCAAGACGGTAAAACAAATATTTTAAATGGCGATTGTTTTAATACGGAAATAGTAGAACAGATAAAGAGAAAAAAGCCAACAATCGGCTTTTTGAATCCGCCTTACCAAGGCAATAAAAAAACCGACATTGACGAACTTGAATTTATTTTAAATAATTTAGATTGTTTGGTTGATGGTGGAACTTGTATTGCTATTGTTCCTATGCAAAAAGCGTTAGCAACAACAGGTTTTGTGTATGAACTGAAAAAGGAAATATTAGAAAAACACACATTGGAAGCAGTTTTATCAATGCCCGATGAATTGTTTTTTAATTCTGATGTTAATGTAGTAACTTGTGTGATGATTTTTACTGCTCATAAGAAACACAGCCCGACAAAGAAAACTTATTTTGGTTACTATAAGGACGATGGTTTTATAAAAAGAAAAATACAAGGCAGATTTGACGGATTGGGAAAATGGGACAGGATTAAAGAAAAGTGGATTTCATATTTTATCAACAGAGAAGACGAAGCTGGATTCAGCGTAAATAAAGTTGTAACGCCAAATGAAGAGTGGTGTGCAGAAGCGTATATGGAAACCGACTATTCAAACTTGACGGAACGAGATTTTGAGGATACGGTGTTGAATTATGTAACTTTTTTGTTGAACAATAGAATAAAATTAGACGATGAATAAATTAGTAAAATTATCTGAATTATTCGAGCCAAAGTATGGGGTAAATTTAGAACTTATAAATTTAGACCAATGTAACTCTACCGAAAAAGGGGCTGTGCCTTTTGTGTCGAGAACAGAAAAAAATAATGGCGTATCTGCATTTGTTTATGAAATGTCAACTATTGAGCTAAATCCGGCACATACTTTATCGGTTGCGGTTAGTGGCTCTGTACTCTCAACTTTTTACCAACCGAAACCATATTACAGTGGACGGGATTTATACGTTTTAATTCCGAAAAAAAATTTTTCGCCTATCGAAATGCTTTTTTATGCAAAATACATTTCGAGCAATAAGTATAGGTATAATTATGGTCGGCAGGCAAATAAGACTTTGAGAGATATTTTATTGCCGGAAAGCACACCTAATAGATTGATTTCTCATTTAGATTTATTTAAATCAGAAATAGAAAAGAAAATTATTGAAAAACCTGTTTCCTCTCAAAAAGTTGAATTAAATACTTGTAATTGGAAATGGTATTTTTTAGATGACATATTCCATTATGAAAAAGGCGTTAGACTGACAAAAGAAACCAGAGAAAAAGGTACAATCCCATTAGTTACAGCGGGCAAAGAAAAAGAAGGTGTTGCAGAAAATGTAGCAAACGAAGAAATGATTAGATATAGCAATGCTGTAACAATTGATATGTTTGGAAATTCGTTTTATCGACAATATCCTTTTTGTTGTGATGATAACATATTGGTACTTAAACCTAAAATTGGAAGTTTTTCAAAATATATAGGACTTTTTATGGCTTCCGTCTTAAACATAGACACCTACAAATGTGCTTATGGAAGGCAATATCGTCAAAAAACATTTGTGCGACATAAAATAAAACTTCCTGCTATGTCTAATGGTTTGCCTGATTGGCAATTTATGGAAGATTACATTAAATCATTGTATTATTCTCAATTGATATAGAAACTTAGTATATCAATGGAAAAAGCAGAAAGTACACAATAAATAAGTACTTTTGCAGAAACGTTCCCCCAATGAAAATCACAGCAATACGAGGCTCTAACTTAGCATCAATAGAAGGCGAATTTGACATAAATTTCACGCACGAACCGTTGAAATCTGCCGGAATTTTTGCCATAACCGGAAAAACCGGTGCCGGAAAATCTACTATTTTAGATGCTTTGTGCTTGGCTTTGTATGGGCAAACACCTCGCACCACCGGCAACGAAACTGTGCAAATAACCGATGCCGGAAAAGCAATCAGCCAAAACGATGCTCGCAACATTCTGCGGCGCGGTTGTGGAGTGGGTTATGCCGAAGTGGAATTTGAGGCAGTTGATAATCAATGCTATCGTGCTCGTTACAGCATTCGCCGTGCTCGGCAAAATCCTAATGCTGCGTTGCAAAACTATGAATTGCAAGTAATTCGTTTGCATAGTTCCGAAGAAGAAGCGTTGAGTGGCACAAATTCGGAATTGCAAAAGCAAATTGTGCAACTTACAGGATTGACCTTCCAACAATTTACCCGCTCGGTTTTGTTGGCACAAGGCGATTTTGCAACATTCTTGAAAGCAAAGGACGAAGAGCGTGCCGAATTACTCGAAAAATTGACAGGTACCGAAATTTACTCAAAAATCTCAATCCGTATTTTTGAAAATTTCCGTAATGCAAAACAGGAATACGACCTGCTTGCTGCCGGTTTGCAATCAATCAAAGAACAAATTTTGCCCGAAGAATTGCATACGCAATATAGCCAAGAATGTGATGAGGTTCAGAAAAATACGGCAGAATTAGAACTTGCGAAAAAAACGAACGAGGCACATTTGCAATGGTTGCAGCGCAATGATGAATTGCAAAAAACACTGCAAACAGCCACCGAAAATTACCAAAAAGCACACGAAAATCTTAAAACTGCCGATGCTCGAATTGCATTTTTGCAAAAATATGATACTGTGCAATCTATTGCTACACAATATTATAACTCCGTTAATTGTAAGCAAGAAATTAAACAATTAGAACACGCTGAGCGTGCGAAAAAAATCTTGCTCGAAACACAACAAAAAGAATGTACGCAAGCCGAACAAAATGAGCAACAAGCACAAAAAACTTTGCTTGAAGTGCAACAATCAATAGAAGTTTTACAACCCGAACTAAATAAAGCAAAAGAATTAGACATTTTACTCGGCGAGAAATGGCAAGCTGCTGCCACCGCACAGCAAACAACAAAAACCGCACAATCGGATTATGAAAAAGTTCTCGCAGAATTGGAAACTCAAAAAACGAATGTGAAAAATTTACAAAAGCAAGAAATCGAATTGCAGCAATGGTTTGAAAAATATGCATCAATGGAACACATTGTGGAACATTCGGCTGTGATTGTGCAAAAAATTCAAATGTATAAAACAGAAACAGCGAATTTGCGTAGCAGTGAAAAACAATTAAAAATTGCTCAAAATGAATTAAATACATCATTTGAACTACACAAAAACTTTACGCAAGAATTGCTAACTTATACCAAAAGTTGTTCGCTCGAAGTATTGAAATTGCGCCAACAATTGCAGCAGGGTAAACCATGTGCAGTGTGCGGCTCTATTGTTTCGCACATTCCGCATGAGGAAACGAATGCGGAATTGCCGCACGAAGAATTGCTGCAACGCAGCGAAATGTGTAAAACCAAACTTGAAGAACTCACAAAACACATTGCCGTTTTGCACGAAAAAATCAAGCAACTCAGCGAACAAAACACAACTTTCAACAATTCGTGTAACGAACAAAAACAAACCTTATTCGTTGATTTGCAGAATTATCCCGAATGGGAAAATCGCATAGAAAGCGGCGAAATTATTCGTCAAATTGAAAATTTAGCTGCACAATGGAAGCAAAAACAGCAACAATTGCAATCGCTCAAATTGCCCGAAGCGCAGTTGCAAGAAGAAAATTTGCAACAGCGTGTGAAAGAAAAACAAGCTAACTTGCATGATGCGCAAAGTAAAGAAAAAGTCGCGGTGGAAGCGTATAAAACATTGCAAAACAATCGAAAATTACTTCTCAACAATTGCGCAACAAGCACAGTAGAGCAGGAGTGGAGCGAAAAATTGAAACAAGCACTTGCGGCAAAAGATACGGCTACTACGCAAAAATCAATCATACAAAAAACAATAAATACCACGCAAGGTGAATTGCAAAATATTATGGAACAATGCCTTGCAAAACAACAGCAATTGCGGCAAGCACAGGAACAAATAAATACATGGTTGCAAAATCAAACTGAAATTTCGACAGACGAATTACCCGTGTTTTTTGAAAAATCAGCAGAATGGATTGCCGGCGAACGTGCCGCAATTCAACAATTATACACCCGAAAAACCGAAACCGAAACCGCCGTAGAACTTGCTAAAACCAACATGGAAACGCACGAAAAAACTCGAAATAACCACGTGCAAACAGTTGACAAAGAAAAACTTACCGAAACAATTGCTGAATTGCAGGAAAAGATAACACAATGCAATTCTCGCACAATAACCTTGCAAACCGAACTTTTGAAACACACCGAAGCGGTTCAAAAACTTGCGAAACAATCCGCAGAATTGACAAAAAAAGAAACGCAGATGCACTTGTGGCAAAAACTGTCGGAAGTATTTGGCTCTGCCGATGGCAAAAAATTCAAAAAACTCGCCCAAGCATTTACGCTCAATGCCTTGATTGACGATGCCAATTATCATTTGCAAATGCTTTCGAACCGTTACCGTTTGGGGCGTATAGGCGATAGTTTGAGCCTGCATGTGGAAGATTTAGACATGGGCGGCGAAATCCGTTCGGTGCACTCGCTTTCGGGCGGCGAGGCGTTTTTGGTTTCGCTGGCGTTGGCTTTGGGGCTTTCGTCATTAGCTTCCGACCGCTTGTCAATCGGGTCGCTTTTTATCGACGAAGGGTTTGGTTCGCTCGACATTGAAACCCTTTCATGTGCAATGGACGCGCTCGAACGTCTGCAAGCAACCGGCAGAAAAATAGGCGTAATTTCGCACGTAAGCGAAATGAGCGAACGCATTGCCTGCAAAATTCATGTGCAAAAAATTGGAAATGGACGGAGTGAAATAGTGGTTAATGGTTAATTTTTTAAATTTCTTGTACATTGAATAAAAAATAGTATATATTTGTGAGCAAAATGATGAAATATCTTTATTATCATTGAATATTCCTAATATCTAAGACAGTATGAAAACAAAAAGCATTTTCAAACCCCTATTGTTTGCTGTGCTAAGCGTGGCAACAGTGTTTATTTCATGTAAAAAAGAACCCGAAGTTACTCCTGTTATTGAATTTGAAAACGTCAACGCATTGCGGCAAACCGTAAAAGCCGACCAAGTAAAAGCTCCGCAGGTTATAAAATTTACCACCACCGGTGCGTGGACTTCTGCTGTTCATTGGGCTCCCGGCTTCCGAACAAAACATGACCCCGATTGGGTAAGAATAACTCCCGATGGAGGGAGTAGTGCAAAAGAATATTCCGTTACCGTTGAATTTGACATAAATACCACCGGTGCCGACCGTTCGGCGATTATTTTGCTTTATGCGGGCGGCTCTCCTGTGAGCATTACCGTAACACAAGAAGGCACTACGGCAAAAGGAACTGTTCCAAAATCTTCGTCAACTATCTTTTAATAACTTGTGAATAGTTTTTTATTGTTTGCGAAAATAATATACAACGAAATTCGTACTTTTACGGCAAAATAGAGCGTTGTATAAAAATGAAATACATTGTTAGTTTAGGATTATTTGTAATGTTGGCGTTTGCGGGCTTTGGTCAGCGAACTACACGTGCCGAATACGTTGAACGTTACGCTGCAATTGCCATTGAAGAAATGCAGCGCACCGGTATTCCGGCAAGTATCAAACTTGCGCAAGCCTGTTTGGAATCGGCTGACGGCAATAGCGAACTTGCACGCAAAAGCAACAATCATTTTGGCATAAAATGTTATTCTTCATGGAAAGGCAAGCGGACGTATCACGATGATGATGCAAAAAATGAATGTTTCCGGGTATATGAAACCGTGTTGGAATCGTTTAAAGACCATTCGGAATTTTTGAAAAACGGGCAGCGTTACGCATTTTTGTTTTCATACGACCAAACCGATTATAAAAATTGGGCGCACGGTTTGAAAAAAGCCGGTTATGCAACCAATCCAAATTATGCACAGATGCTTATCAAAATAATTGAAGAGCATGAACTGCATAAATACGATAAGCCAAATGCACTTGTTGCAAATGCGGAAGTGCAGGAAAAAACACCGCAAAAAGTGCGAGGCGCAGCTCCGAACCCCACGCTTGCTCCGCCAAATCTTATGGCAAATAAAGCCGTGCGTCAAATTGCCGGACGAGATGTGTATAGAAACAATAATGTAGATTATGTGATTTTACAAGACGGCGAAACCTTATTTTCTCTTGCACGAAAACTTTCGATACCTACGTGGAAATTGTTCTCGTTCAATGATTTACAGAAAGGAGAAAAAGTGCAAGCAGGCGACATAATTTACATACAACCGAAAAAAGCAAAAGCCGAAAAACCATACATTTCGCACAAGGTAGCCAGCGGCGAAACGCTCCATTCCATAGCGCAACTCTATGCCGTAAAAGTTGATAAACTTGCCAAATTAAATACTGTCGACAAAAATCAGGAAATTGTCGAAGGTTCGAATGTGTTTGTCGGGAAAGTTGTGTCTTTTTGACAGCCATAGGTGTGTTTCGTTTTGATTTTGGGTTCAAAAAGAAATAAAATAATTTTATATTATTATCATTAAAAACACACAATAAAATTATATATTTGCGCACTCAAAATATATAATTACAAATGAACACAAATAAAAAAATCAAATCAGCCTTAATTTCGGTCTATCACAAAGACGGTTTAGATAGTATAGTGCTGAAATTGAAAGATTTAGGAGTAACGTTTTATTCAACGGGCGGCACACAAGAATTTTTAGAAAGTTTAGGTTGCTCGGTAGTTCCGGTAGAAGACCTCACAAGCTATCCGTCTATTTTGGGTGGACGTGTTAAAACCTTACACCCAAAAGTATTTGGCGGTATTTTATCGCGAAGAGATAATTCAAATGATGCAGCGCAACTCGCTGAATATGAAATACCTGAAATAGATTTGGTTATAGTTGATTTATACCCATTTGAGGCAACCGTAGCGTCGGGAGCAGCAGAACAAGATATTATAGAAAAAATTGATATAGGCGGAATTTCACTTATTCGCGCTGCTGCAAAAAATCACAAAGATGTGGTAATTGTAGCTTCAAAACAACAATACGAAGCGTTTGACAATATCTTAGCAGAAAAGAAAGGTATTACTTCAATTGATGACCGTAAAATATTTGCTCGTGAGGCATTTAACACATCATCACATTACGATTCGGCAATTTTCAATTACTTTAATCAAGGGCAAACGGCAGCAGAAAAAATCAGCGTAACAAACGGTTCGGTACTTCGTTACGGCGAAAATCCTCATCAGAAAGCAACCTTCTATCAATTCAATAATACGAATAACGCAGCAACCTTAGCAAATTCGCAAGTGTTGCAAGGCAAAGAGTTGTCGTACAACAATATGCTTGATGCCGATGCGGCATGGAAAGCGGCAAGCGATGCCTATCATGCAGTTTCACATATTCAGAATAAAGTTGCAGTATCGGTTGTGAAACACTTAAATCCTTGTGGATTAGCAGTTTCAACAACGGCAATTAAAGCATTGGAACTTGCTTGGGCGGGCGACCCTATCAGCGCATTTGGCGGTATACTTTGTTTTACAGCAGAGGTTGAAGCAGACGTAGCTACATGGTTGAGCGACAAGTTTATAGAGATTATTATTGCACCGTCGTATTCTGCGGAAGCGAAAGAAATTTTAGCGAAAAAGAAAAACTTGCGAGTATTGGTTACGCCAATTAAACCCGAAATTACCGGTGAACGGTTATATCGCTCTATCAATGGCGGTTTGCTTGTGCAAGACGAAGACGAAGGCATGGACACCGAATATAAACAAGTTACAAAATTACAATTCAATGCAGCACAAATTGATTTGGCAAGATTTGGCACACAAGCCGGTAAACATTTGAAAAGCAACGCCATAGCTTTGGTGTCGCAAACAGCCGACGGTTCGTATTGGCTTACCGGTGCAGGCATGGGGCAGCCAAACCGCCTTGACAGTTTGCGCTGGCTTACAATTCCCCGTTTCAATATGAAAGAAGGCGCAAAAATTGAACAGTCGGTATTGATTTCCGATGCCTTTTTCCCATTTAGCGACAGCGTGGAAGTAGCAAACGAATATAATATAAAATACATAGTGCAACCCGGCGGCAGCATTCGCGACGAAGACGTGATACGAGCCTGCGACCAATTCGGTATTGCAATGGTATTTACAGGACGACGACATTTTAAACATTAATTTTCTGTTGATTTGCTTATTTGTTGATTTGGTTGTTTGTTAAATCGGCGAATGAGAACAAATCAACAAATAAGCAGATAAACAAATAAACAAAAGAAAATCATGGGATTATTTTCATTTTTAAATCAAGAAATAGCCATAGACCTTGGCACAGCGAATACTATCATTATTCAAAATGGTAAAATTGTAGTAGACGAGCCAAGTATAGTAGCGGTAGATGCACATAGCGGAAAACCGGTAGCCATTGGGCATAAAGCGCGTCAGATGCAGGGGAAAACGCACCGCAATATTATTGTTACCCGCCCTATGCGCGATGGTGTGATTGCCGACTTTAACGCTGCCGAAATTATGATTCGCGGCATGATAAAAATGATTGACAAGAAAAACCGAATGTTTAATTCGTCGTTGAGAGTTGTGGTGTGTATTCCATCGGGTTGTACCGAAGTGGAGCTTCGTGCGGTGCGCGACTCGGCTGAAAATGCCGGCGGACGTGAAGTATATATGATACACGA
The DNA here is from genome assembly GCA_009786075.1 of Bacteroidota bacterium. Taxonomy (GTDB): domain Bacteria; phylum Bacteroidota; class Bacteroidia; order Bacteroidales; family UBA1715; genus WQTX01. Next base: position 39,712 of record WQTX01000011.1, read on the forward strand.
GCCTATGGCTGCCGCTATTGGTATTGGTTTGGATGTGGAAGCTCCCGAAGGCAATATGATTGTGGACATAGGCGGCGGAACAACCGAAATTGCCGTAATTGCACTTGGCGGTATTGTATGCGATAAATCAATAAAAGTTGCCGGCGATAACTTTACTGCCGATATTCAAGAATATATGCGTTACCAACACAATATAAAAATTGGCGAACGCACAGCCGAAGAAATTAAAATAAACGTAGGAGCAGCCACCGACGGTTTGGAAGACCCACCGGCAGATTACATAGTGCGTGGTCCGCACCAAATGTCGGCATTGCCGGTTGAAATTCCGGTTTCGTTTACCGAAATCGCCTATTGTTTAGATAAATCTATTAGCCGTATAGAAAGCGCCATACTTTCGGCATTGGAACAAACTCCGCCGGAGTTGTACAAAGATATTTATAATAAAGGTATTTATTTAGCCGGTGGTGGCGCATTGTTACGCGGTTTGGCAAAACGGTTTGAAAACAAACACAAAATCAAATTCCACATTGCCGAAGACCCTCTACATGCCGTAGCTCGTGGTACGGGTATTGCGCTTAAAAATATTGATAATTTCCAGTTTTTGATTCGGTAAGGGAATTAAGAATGATGTACTATTTGCAAAAATAAATCACAATGAATTTCGTTCTTTCAAAACACGCACAAGAGCAAATGCAACGACGTTCGTTGAATTACGAAATTATTGAAGATGTTATTTTAGACCCTGAGCAAATTGTTGCCGATGAAAATAATGTTGATATAAAAGTGTATCAATCAATAGTTAAAGAAAATGACGGCGTGTTTTTGTACCGTGTGTTTGTGAACGCAAAATCGTTGCCGAATGTAATTGTAACGTTGTATAGAACTACTAAAATAGATAAATATTATGAAACTAAAGTACGATAAAAGCTCCGATATTTTATATATGTCGTTTAGCAACGAAGAAATATTCGAGAGCGACGAAGAGAAAAAAGGTTTTATTTTCGATTATGCAAAAGACGGCAAAATTGTAGGAATTGAAGTGTTGCAAGCCTCGCAACAAATGAACAGTCCTGTAAAAGTGGAATATGAATTTGCATAAAAAAATAAATTGCCTATCTTTGCCTATTCAAAATTATGTGTATGACTGCTTGCGTAAGAAATAATGAAATTGTTAATAAATTTACCACCGTAAATTTGCATAATTCATTTGTTTGTGTACAACACAACACAACACAACACAACACAACACAACACAACACAACACAACACAACACAACACAACACAACACAACACAACACAACACAACATATAAATTAGAAAAAAATAATTTTAAGACCAATATACCCCTGTCTTTTTTCGTGGAAAAAGGGCGGGGGATTTTTGTGTCGTGTAGGGGCGTATTGAATACGCCCTCATTTACAAAATTACCAACAGGGCGTATTCAATACGCCCCTACATTCCAAAAAAATTAAACAAAAATTCATAAACATTTTAAATTTTAAAACAATGACAACAAAAACAATTTCAAAAATTTGCTTGCTCGTAGCCTTAGGCTTGGCAAGCGTGGTGTTCAATGCTTGTAAAGACCCTGACCCCAAACCAAGCGACACAGAACAAACTACAACCGACCCTGCTGACCCGAACAAACCCAATGACCCAAACAAGCCCAATGACCCGAAACCAACCGACCCCAGCCAAACCGATGCCGGCGTAGTAATTAACGGCGTAAAATGGGCAACTCGCAACGTTGATGCTTTTGGTACTTTTGCCGAAAAACCAGAAAGTTCCGGTATGTTCTACCAATGGAATCGCAAAAAAGCATGGAGCGCAACCACACCTGCCGCAGGCGTTGAAATTGGCGAGGCAGGCGGTTGGGACGCTACTATTCCCA
>WQTX01000012.1 GCA_009786075.1 Bacteroidota bacterium
TTTGTGAAAATGATTGTTGGTTTTCATCGCTTTTTGTCGAATAAGTGGTTGAGGAATTTGGTGAGGAAATAATTCATAATTTATAATTTACAAATTACAATATAAATTGTATCTTTGTACCATGAAGATAAATATACAACAAATCAAACAACGTTTCGGAATTATTGGCAATTCGCTGCCGCTCAATAGGGCTATTGAAACTGCTATACAAATTGCTCCTACCGATTTGTCGGTGTTGATTGTTGGCGAAAGCGGCACAGGAAAAGAAGTTTTTTCGCAAATTATTCATCAAAATAGCGCACGCAAACACCACCAATATATAGCCATAAATTGTGGCGCAATTCCCGATGGCACAATTGATTCTGAACTTTTCGGGCACGAAAAAGGTGCCTTTACCGGTGCAATTGACAGTCGCAAAGGCTATTTTGAATTAGCCGATGGCGGCACAATTTTTCTCGATGAGGTGGGCGAATTGCCGTTGAGTACGCAAGTGCGTCTGCTGCGAGTGCTCGAAGTGGGCGAATATATTCGTGTGGGTTCGTCAAAAATTCAAAAAACCAATGTGCGCATAATTGCCGCTACCAATAGTAATTTGCAAAAGGCAATTGATGCCGGAAAATTCCGTGAAGATTTATATTATCGGCTCAATCGAGTGCCAATTTCAATACTTCCGTTGCGTGAACGCCGTGAAGATATTCCGCTTTTGTTCCGGAAATTTTCAACAGATATTTGTGAAAAACACGGTATTCCGCTTTTGCGTTTGGACGATGCCGCTAATGAATTGCTCAAAAATTATTATTGGAAAGGCAATATTCGCCAATTGAAAAATATAGCCGAACAAATTTCTATTCTTGAGAGTGAACGAAATATTTCAGCGCAAACTTTGGCAGCATATTTGCCGCAAACGAATCAAAATCAAGCACTTGCAATTATTGCGAAAGACAACTCAAATGCAAATTATGCCAACGAACGCGATTCGCTGTTTCAATTACTTTTTGATTTGAAAAAAGATATGAGCGAACTGAAAAAACTCGTGTTTGATATTCTCAATTCAAGCGAAAGCGAGTTGCAGTTGTCGAACGAAAATGCACAAATGTTACAAAAAATATATACCACCGATTTGGCATATTATGATAAGCAAAAACAAAAACAGGAAGAGGAACTGATTGAATATGAAACAGTTAATAATTCAATTTCGCAGATTGAAGATGCGCAGGAAATAGAAGAAAACACGCTCCTGCTTGCCAACAACGAAATGGATATAATAAAACGAGCGCTTGTAAAATACAGCGGTAAACGAAAATTAGCAGCCAAAGAACTCGGAATTTCGGAACGAACGCTGTATAGAAAAATAAAAGAATATAATCTTTAATGTGCCGATGAACCAATATGCTAATGTGCCAATAAGTTAATAAATTAATAAGTTGATAAATATGCTAATAAGTCAATTAAGTACTAACAATATATGTCGCCAATTTTCACATTGGCATATTTTCACATTGGCATATTTTCATATTGGCATATTGACACATCTCAAATCAACACTACTATTTTTCGCCTGCGCAGGTATTTTTGTTGCTTGTTCCGTAAAATACTCATTTACCGGCGCATCAATTTCGCCCGATATTAAAACATTTTCAGTGGCATACGTGCAAAACAATGCCGCTGTGAAAAATGCTGCGTTAAGCGATATTATTACCGAAGGTTTGAAAGATAAAATGCGTTCAAGCACCGGTTTGACCCTTGTAAGTGCAGGCGGCGATTTGCAGTTTGAAGGCGCAATTACCGATTATACTACTACGTTTCAGGGTGTTACGGCATCGCAAGTGGCTGCGCAATACCGTTTTACCATTAGCGTGCGCATGAGTTTTACCAACACCAAAGATGAAACCAAAAATTTCAATAAAACGTTTACACAATTTCGTGATTATCCGGTAACCGAAAGTTTTGCCTCGCTCGAAGATGGGCTTATCAGGCAAATTACCGAAGATATTATTGACGAAATTTTTATGAGCGCTGTTGCGAATTGGTAGGATTTAGACACAAGACAGATAGACAGAAGACTTTTAGACACAAGAAAAACAATTAATATCTATTGAATATCAATCGAATATCAAAGAACAAATAACCGTATAACCAAATCAACAAATAACCAAATGAATATACAAACATTTGAAACTTACGTAAAAAATCCTGCGCTTATCAATGCCGATGTGTGCAGTGAATTGCAAAAAATAACTGAAAGTTTTCCGTATTTTCAGGCGGTGCAAACTTTGCTGTTGAAAGGATTGAAAAATATCAATAATGCAAATTTTGATGAAGAATTGGCAAAACGAAGTATTTTTCTTGGCAATAATAAAGTGCTTTTAGATTTTTTGGCAAAAGAATTTTTGGTTGAGGAAAAAGTTGAGGTTATTGCTAAAAATGTTGAAATAGCCCCAATTGCCAACGAGGTAGTAATTGAAATTGCGAAAGAAGAGGAAGAATTAACATTTGAAAATGAAATGATTCCGCATGAAATTCCAGAAACGCCGAAAATTAGCAGTGCGATAGTTGAGGAAACTCCGGTTGATACTTCGACAGGCTCAGTAACCGATGTTTCGACAGGCTTAACAAATGAGCAGCAAGCAAATTTTGAAGATGAAATAATTTCGTTTGAACTGCACGAAACGCCGCAAGCTACTGTTGAGACGGTTGTAGAAACTACGCCGAATGTTGCGGAAGAAATGATTTCGTTTGAAATAGTTGAAGAAATAGTTGAAGATAAAAAAGAGAATGAAATAGATACAAATGATAAAGAAGAACAAACGGTAAACAACGAAATTGTTGAACAAAAAAATGAAACTCCGGCACAACCCGAAAAACCCCTTTCACTTGCCGAAACTATTTTGCTGCGTGTTCAACAAATGAAAAATAACGAAACAGCATCGTTTTCCGACACAAAAATTACCGAAAAAAGCGAAATTGATACTTCGACAAGTGGTACATTGAGCTTATCGAAATGCTCAGTAACCGGAAAATCACAGCCCCAAAATACACAACAAACGATTATTGATAAATTTTTAGCTTACGATGTGCCGCCACAAGTTGCTGTTGAAAATATAGCTGATAATCAGTACGATAAATCGGAGCGAAGCGTGCAGGAAGGCGAATATATAAGTGAAACAATGGCAAAAATATATGTGCAACAGAAAAAAAATGATAAAGCAATTAAAATCTATGAGCAATTAGCTTTGCAATTTCCACAAAAAAGTGTTTACTTTGCGCAAAAAATTTCGGAAATACAATACAATTAATATAAATACAAGAATATGAGCGCATTAATCTTAACATTAATAATTATTACAAGCATACTTTTAATACTGATAGTTTTAGTACAAAATTCAAAAGGTGGCGGTTTGGTGTCGAATTTTGCAGCAACCAATCAAATGATGGGCGTGCGCAAAACAACCGATTTCTTGGAAAAAGCAACATGGGGACTTGCAATTGCTCTTGTGTTTTTCTGTATAGTAGGCACCACAGCATTGCCAAAACGCCAAGTTGTTGAGCAACGTTCGTATTTCGAAGCAAATGCTCCACAAGTGGAAATGCCGCAAGGTATGCAAACTGCCGAAGGTTTGCATGAATAATTTTTTCAATGTGCCAATAAGCCAATGGCAGATGTGCCAATGAATTGAAATACGATAAGAAGTATATAAAATGTCAGAATGTCAGTGAACGTTCTGACATTTTTTATAATATGACGAAAAACATGATTAAATATGACAAAAATTCATATTTTACATGCAATATTTTGCATGGCACAATTTATGAGAAGCACAAATCAAAAAAATAAAACAATTGTTAAACTTAAAATAATACAAAATTATGGCAGAAGTTACAGGAAAACCACTTGCAGGTAAAGTATTGGTAAAACCGCAAGAGGCAGAACAAAAAACAGCAAGCGGAATTTTTATTCCCGATTCGGCAAAAGAAAAACCATTGACCGGCAAAGTAGTGGCTGTAGGGAAAGCAAAAAAAGACGAAGAAATGGAAGTTGCCGTAGGCAATACCGTATTGTACGGAAAATATGCCGGCACAGAACTGAACATCGACGGCGAAAATTATTTATTACTTTCACAATCAGATGTTCTTTTAATATTATAAATAGAATACGATAACGCTTAACCGTCATTCCTGCGAAGGCAGGAATCTCTTCAAAAATGCACCTACTTATTAGGAGATTCCTGCCTTCGCAGGAATGACGTAAAGCTCGAATGTGTTCAATCAACAAAATAGTAGTTTCAAATTTAATAAAAATAAAAAAATATGGCAAAAGAAATAAAATTCGATATTGAAGCCCGCGATTCATTGAAACGCGGCGTTGATGCGTTGGCAAACGCAGTAAAAATAACCCTTGGTCCAAAAGGACGCAATGTAGTAATTGAGAAAAAGTTCGGCGCTCCGCAAATTACCAAAGACGGCGTAACGGTGGCAAAAGAAATTGAACTCTCTAATGCGTTTGAAAACATGGGCGCACAAATGGTAAAAGAAGTGGCATCGAAAACCAACGATACTGCCGGCGACGGAACAACCACCGCTACAATTTTGGCGCAAGCTATTGTAAGCGTGGGACTTAAAAACGTTGCTGCCGGTGCAAATCCAATGGATTTAAAACGCGGTATCGACAAAGCGGTAACTGCCGTAGTTGCAAACTTAAACAGCCAAACAGAACAAATTCCAAGCGACGGCGACAAAGTAGAACAAGTAGCTCGCATTTCGGCAAATAATGATGAAGAAATTGGTCGCTTAATTGCCGAAGCAATGAAAAAAGTGAAAAAAGAAGGCGTTATTACCGTTGAAGAAGCAAAAGGAACCGAAACAACCGTAGAAATTGTTGAAGGTATGCAATTCGACCGTGGTTATATTTCGTCGTATTTTGTAACAAATACTGAAAAAATGGAAGCCATACTTGATAATCCTTTCATTTTGTTGTACGACAAAAAAATCTCGACAATGAAAGAATTGATGCCGATTTTAGAAGCAGTTGTTCAAACAGGTCGTCCGTTATTGATTGTTTCGGAAGATGTTGACGGCGAGGCTCTTACAACACTTGTATTGAATAAACTACGTGGTTCGTTGAAAATTGCAGCCGTAAAAGCTCCGGGTTTTGGCGACCGTCGCAAAGAAATGTTGCAAGATATTGCCGTACTTACCGGCGCAACTGTGGTTTCCGACGAAGTTGGTTTGAAATTGGAAGCTGCCGGAATGGAAGTACTTGGCTCATGCGAAAAAATCACTATCAACAAAGATAATACGATTGTGGTAGGCGGTGCAGGCGAAAAAGCGCAAATAGAAGCTCGTGTGGCGCAAATTCGTTCGCACATTGCAACCACAACTTCGGATTATGATAAAGAAAAATTACAAGAACGTCTTGCAAAACTTGCAGGCGGCGTGGCAGTGCTTTACATTGGCGCAGCTACCGAAGTTGAAATGAAAGAGAAAAAAGACCGTGTTGATGATGCGTTAAGCGCAACACGTGCAGCGGTTGAAGAAGGAATTATTCCTGGTGGCGGCGTGGCGTTAATTCGTGCGCAAGCTGCTCTTGATGCTGTCAAAGTTGAAAACGACGACGAATTGACCGGTGTTCAAATTATCCGCCGAGCAATTGAAGAACCACTTCGCCAAATTGTGGAAAATGCCGGTGGTGAAGGTTCGGTAGTAGTGCAAAAAGTACGTGAAGGCAAGGGAGCCTTTGGTTACAATGCCCGCACCGATGTGTACGAAGACCTAAAAGCCGCAGGAATTGTTGACCCGAAAAAAGTAACTCGTATAGCGTTGGAAAATGCAGCTTCGATTGCAGGAATGATGCTCACAACCGAGTGTGTTATTGCCGAAGAGAAAAAAGATGAGCCTGCTATGCCAATGGGTGCGCCGGGCATGGGCGGTATGGGGGGAATGATGTAAATCATTTTCTTAGACAGAAGACTATTAGACGGAAGACTGATAGACTTTTTAAAAAAGTGACTGAAAAGCGAATTGGAAACAGTTCGCTTTTTTTATTTGGGAATTTGAGAAATGTTAATTATATTTGCGGTTATAAAATTAATAATTATGCAAGCAACAGTATCACGTCAACCATTAAATGCAATGCAGATACATTTTTTGCAATCATTACAGTTTGTAAAAACAGAAGAAATGTATCAAGAATTAAGACAAATTATTAGCGACTACTATTTTAAAAAATTAGATAAGGAAACTGATAAATGGTGGAAGGAAAACGATATGACCACAGAAAAGTTTAACGAAATGACCAAGGATATACATTATAGAACACCCTATAAATGAAAATAGTATTAGATACAAATTGTTTAGTAGCTACTGTAGCAAACAAATCTGATTATCGTTGTATCTTGACAGCGTTGCAACAAGGGTTCTATAAATTATATTTTTCCAACGATATTTTTTTTGAATATGAAGAAGTTTTGACACGTTTTTACTCAAGTCAAATAGTTTCTAATTTTCTGAATTTTATTCTTTATTCTCCAAACGCAATTCAGATTACCCCTTATTTTCAATGGAATTTAATTACTGCCGATAACGACGACAATAAATTTGTAGATTGTGCTTTGAATGCAGGTGCAGATTATATTGTTACCAACGATAAACATTTTAATATCTTGAATAAAATAGATTTTCCGTCGATAACAGTGATTGATATTGATATGTTTAAAGATATACTATTGGAAAAACACTTATAATTCGCCACAATCAATATTTTTTCTTGATTTTGGCGAGATATAGCATTATTTATTCCACGTCAGCATACCACTCCCCATATATATCATCTTCTTATTTTCCAGCAAAAAATCAATTACCTCTTTAATATCTTCTTCGGCGTAATCCATGCTTGCAACGAGTTCGTGTACCGCCACAGGTTTTTCGGCAAGTCGTTTTTTCATATCTTCTATAATATAGTCGAATTGTAATTTATTGACTTTCATTGCATTGCGTTTGCGACACACATCACAGTTGCCGCAACGCTGTTTACCGGTTTCGCCAAAATATTCCAACAATTGCAAACTGCGGCACTTGCTTTGATTGCCCACATAATCAATTATGGCATCTATTCGTTTCTTATTTTGCTCTTTGCGAAAGGCAATGTTGTCATACGAAAACAAGAGATTTTCCAGCGGCAACCGTTCTTCACTGTACATTAAAATCGGATTTTGCTTGGCTTTGTAATAACCTATAATTCTGCGTTGCGAAAGAGCTATTAAATATTGTGTAATATTTTCGGGCGTTGTACCTGCTTTTTTTGCCAAACTTTCTTCCGAAATTGTTACAAAATCGGTAAAAATACCTTCGTAATTGCGCAAAATAAGTTTTATAAATGCGTCAAATTCACGGTTTTCAACCTGAAATTTATACAATTCATTACGATTGACGTGAAATTTTGCCCGTGAATACCGTTCGGCAGCATCGGAAAATACAAGATAACCTTCGTCTTCTAAAATTTTCAAAGAATTGAAAGTCATCACAATTTCCAATTTGAACTGTGCGCAAAATTCGGCAATAAAAAAATCGAAAACTCGCCCTTTTGCCTCGCCAATTGCTACTTGAAAATAATTGCCCAACGCTTCGTACACCCTTTTTATATAGGCGTAATCCGGATATTTTTTCGTAAAATTGGTACGAATAGTTGTAATATCTTGTTTGTTGTAAAGCAACACGGCAAAGGCTTCTTTTTCGTCGCGTCCGGCACGTCCGGCTTCTTGAAAATAGGCTTCGAGCGATTCGGGAACGTCCAAATGCAGCACAAAACGCACGTTGGGTTTGTCAATTCCCATACCGAAGGCGTTGGTGGAAACCATAACCATATTGTTCGATTTTGTCCATGCCTCCTGTTTCATTTGGCGCACATCGCTGTCTAATCCGGCGTGATAATAATCGGCATTTATGCCTTTTTGTTGCAGCAAATAGGCTGTTTCTTTGGTTTGCTTGCGAGTGCGCACATACACAATTCCCACGCCTTTTACCTTTTTGCACAAATTCAAAATGTAGCCAAGTTTATCTTGTTTTTCCTTGACAATGTAAGTCAAATTTTTGCGTTCAAAACTTTTTGTAAGCACATTGTGTGCGCGAAATTCAAGTTTATTTTGAATATCTTCTGCCACTTGGGGCGTTGCGGTAGCCGTAAGAGCAAGTATGGGAACTTGCGGAAAAATGCTGCGCAACTGCGGAATTTGCATATACGACGGACGAAAATCGTAGCCCCATTGCGAAATACAATGCGCTTCGTCAACGGTAATCAGGCACACGTTCATCAATTTCACTCGTTCCAAGAATAACGGCGTTTGCAAACGTTCGGGCGAAACGTAGAGAAATTTCACACCGCCATACACGCAATTATCGAGCGCAATGTCGATTTCGCTATACGAAAGTCCCGAATAGATTGCCACCGCCTTAATTCCTTTGAGTTTCAAGTTATCAACTTGGTCTTTCATAAGCGCAATAAGCGGCGTAACCACTATGCAAATGCCCTCTTGTGCCAGCGCCGCCACTTGAAACGTAATAGATTTTCCGCCGCCGGTGGGCATTAGTGCAAGCGTATCGTTGCCATTGTAAGCGCTTTCTATGATTTCGCGTTGCAACGGGCGGAATTTTGAGAATTTCCAATACTTGTATAATATGGTTTCGAAAGAATTCATACGCTTTGTGAAAAAACAGCGAAATGTAGGAATTTTATTGCTAATAACGCTCAAATGCGAATGTTTATTTTTGATTGGAAGCGATTAATTATATGATAAAGTATTGCTTTTTGTTTGCTGCAACCGACAATTTGCATTATAAATTGTTGGCTACAGCAAACAATTTGTTCCTAAAAATAATTGTCAATTATCAATAAATGTCTATTTTTGCTCGTTTCTTATTAAAAATTAATCAAATGAAAACAAAATATATCACCTGCGTCCTCGTATTATGTAGTTTTTGTGGTTTTTCACAAGCCGGTAAAGTAGGAAAAAAAGAACCTGCGACCATAGTAACCATGGGCAACAAACAAATTTCGACCACCGATTTTATGTGGTTTTACAACAAATATAATTCATATTTAGACGACAGTTTGCGCCTGAATTTCGACGATGCCATGAATTTATTTGTGGATTACAAAATGAAAATTTTTGAAGCAGAACGCCAACTTTTGGACACCAGCGCACGCTTCAAAGACGAGTTTAACACCTATTTGCAAGCTGAAGCAAAATCATTTTTGTTTAACACCACTCAAGCCGATGAAGCGTTTACAAAAATGGAATATGAGCGGTTGAAAAAAGATTACCACGTGGAACATTATTTTGTAAAGTCTTCGCGCTTTGCCGCACCTGCCGATACGCTTGCAGCCTACAATAAAGCGTTGAAAATCAAAAAAGATGCACAGCGGCTTGGTAGTTTGAACAAAGCAATTGAATTGAACACAAAAAATGATACGGCGGCACAGAAAAAAAGCGATGATTTGGGCTACGTAACCGCTCTTTTGCTGCCTCTGAACTATGAAAATGCCATATATGCGGCAAAAAAAGGCGACGTTGTTGGTCCAATTGCCACCGATTATGGCTATTATATTGCAAAAGTTTTAGATGTTCGCCCCACCTTTGGGCAATCGCAAGTTTCAATTGTGGTGTTTTATCCCGATGCCGAAAAAAGTGATAGTTCGTGGGCGGCAATTAAGGGGCAAGCCGGAGCAGCGTATGCGAAATTGCAAGCCGGTGTTGATTTCAAAACTGTGAGCGACACCTATAATGTGCACCCACAACTAAAAAAAGATGTTGGCGCAATTGGTTGGGTCGATAATTCTATGCGTTTTGACCCGCAATTGAAAGAAGATATTTTTGCATTGCGCAACGTTGGCGATTTTTCGGAACCTAAAAAATATGAGTATGGGTATGTGATTTTTTATATAACTGGCAGAGAGGCAATGCCTTCGTATCAATCTTTCCAAAAATCGGTGGCGCAAAGTTTGAAAACCGACCCTTCGCGCAAAAATTTACCGCACCGCGAAATGCTTGCCGCTCAACGCAAACTTTCGAAAATGAAAGTAAATTCGGCAAATGTTGAAGAATTTGTACAAAAAGTAGACAATTCTATTTTGCTCGGCAAATGGGAAAAACCACAATTTACGCTTAATAAAATATTGTTTACCATTGGCGACAGCACCTATTATTATAATGATTTTGCGAAATATTTGGAATTGAAACAACAAAATAAAAGTGAAGCCGATAAAGGAATTTTGGTGCGCAAACGTTTGGAAGATTACCAAAATTCGCTGCTCGAACAGTATGCAATGACTTCGTTGGCAAACCAAAATCCGCAATTCACGGCAATTATGCAGGAATATCACGATGGTATGATTATTTACGAATTGCTCGACAAAGAAGTGTTTTCGAAAGTTACCACCGATAGCGTGGGTTTGTATAATTTTTATGTAAACAATCCGCAGACTGCTCCGCAAAGTGTTGAATTTCTGAAATTTACATTTAGCAATGTAAAAGAATTAAAAGCAGTTGAAAAAGTGCTGAACAAGCCAACGATAAAAGTAGCTTCGGGCATAAAAACGTTGCACAAAAATATACCAACAATGCAAATAGACACGTTGCGCCTTTCGATTGATGATTTTTCTACACTTGTTAAGAATGTACCATGGGCAAAAGGTTCGCAGCATAGATTGACCGAAAAGCAAATAGTGTATGTAGCTGAAGTTTTTGAACCACATCAAATGAGTTTTGAAGAAAGCAAAATGCAATTACTGCCTTTGTATCAAGAATATTTGGAGCATGAAATGATGAAAAATTTGCGTGAAAAATACCCTTATACAATAAATCAAGAGGTGTTTGAAGCAGTTAAAAACAGGAATTAGGAGTTAGGGATTAGGAAACGAGGAATGTAGGGGCAATCCCTTGTGGTTGCCCAATTAAACAATGAATATCTACGAATATCAATTGAATATCAATCGAATATCTATAAATATCAATGAATATCTTAAAACAAATAATCGTCCTTTTAACAACCTCGTTTTTATTGTGCGTTTCCTGTTCCGAAAAAGCAAACAATGACGAAAATATAGTCGCTCGTTTTGGCGAAAAATATTTGTACAAAGAGCAAATTTTGCCATTAATTCCTGTCAACGCAACGGTTACCGATAGTGCCGATTTTATAAAAACCTACATTCAGTCGTGGGGCATGAAAAATGCTTTGTTTGAGAAAGCGGAGCATAATATCAGTTATAAAAACGATGAAATTGAGGAACAAGTACAACGGTTTCGTGCCGAATTGTATATAAATAAATACGAGGAACTGTTTGCCCAGCAAAAATTAGATACTATAATCACAATCACGCAGTTGGACGCCTACTACGCCACGCATAAAACAGCGGAATTTATATTGGAATACGATGTGGTAAAAGTACTGTTTGTGCAACTTCCCAAACAGTATGTAACACCCAAACTCCGTCAAACTTTTGCAACAAACAGCGTTGACGATTTAGACCATTTAAAAGATTTGTGTGGTCAATATTCAACAAAATTTTATTTGGACGATAAGTGGGTAAACTTAGAACTATTGAAACAAGAAATTCCAAAATCGCTCAGCACGCAGGAATTGTTAAATCCCCGAGGCGTGATAATTGATTTTGAAGATAACGTATATTTTATAAAAATAACCAATCATATTTCAGCAGGCAAACCGGCTCCCCGTGAAATGATGTACGAAAGAATTGCAGCTAATTTACTCTACAAACGCAGAATAGAATTGCTCAACACTATGCGCACAAAGGTGTATCAAGATGCGTTGCGTAAAAATGAATTTGAAATTTTTTATAAATAGGGCAATGTGCCGTAATGCTCTTATTTCTTGTTGTTAAATCAATTAAACGACCATCTTAAAGCTTGGTTATTGCAAACAAATACATTGTAATTTAGTCATGTCAAATAAAGAACTAAACTTAGGGACACCCGAAAAATTTTCATTAATATACTTTTTTTTACACTATACGCTGTTTCGTGTGCTGTTTTTCTTTTGGTACAAACGCATACAGGCAACCGGTTTGAAAAATTTATATGCGCACAAAACCACAATAGTTGCACCCAATCATCAGAATACGGCAATGGATGCGCTTGTGGTGCTCGGTGTTTCTGCCCGTTCAATGGTGTGGCTTGCCCGTGCCGATATGTTTAATAGCAATCTTGCCCGTCCGGTTTTGCAGTGGATGAAAATTATGCCGATTTTTCGCCAACGTGATGGCTTGAAAGCATTGGCAAACAACGAAAAGGTGTTTGAAAAATGTGTTGAGGTTTTAGAAAATGGTAATGCAGTGGCTCTTTTCCCCGAAGCCACGCATTGGGGATTTCGCCGATTGCGTGAAACCAAAAAAGCCGTTCCCCGCATTGCATTTTTAGCCGAAGAAAAACACGATTTTGCGCTTAATGTGCATATTGTGCCAACCGGAATTTATTATGAAAATTACCAAAATCCACGCAGCAATGTGTTGATTAATTTTGGAACGCCCATTCCGGTAAAGCAATTTCAAACTTTGCACAACGAAAATCCGCAACAGGCACAGCAAGAATTGAAAGAGGCAATTGATGCCGGAATGAAAGAGCAAATGCTTGCAATTCAGCATTTTGATGATGAATACGATGCTTACGATTTGCTCCGCTATATGTGTGCCGATGAGGTGGAAAAACGTTTTCCGGCACAAGGAAAATACTTGCAAAAACGTTTCAACACCCACAAAAAAGTAGTGGAATTGCTCGATACAATTGAGCAGCAAAATCCCGAAGTTCATGCTGAAATTATGGCGAAAACGAAAACGTATAAACAAAATTTGCAACAAAACGGCTATCGTGATTGGGTTGTGGCACAAAAGAAAACATCGGCTTTGCACGTGGCGTGGAACACGTTGGTATTACTTGTTGCTCTCCCCGTATTTATTGTAGGCTATGTGTTGCACGGCTATTTGTTTCACGGTTTGGCAGCAATTGCCCGAAAAACGGCAAAAGATAAGCAATTCCGCAGCACCGTAATATTTGGGTTATTATTTTTGCTTTTACCTATTGTATATACGGTGTATGCGCTATTGTTGGTTTCGGTAATACACATGCCTGCGTGGTCAATTGCACCGTTTTTGGCAGGAATTTTTGCAGCAGCGTTGTGGAGTTACGATTATGCAATTGTGGCGAAAAAAACATATAAAATGGTGCGTTTCAATATGCAGCGAAAAAATAATCCGGCAATAAATTCGTTGATACAACAGCGGAATGGAATCGTGGAATTGTTTAGTAAACAAGTTGACGAGTTGACGTTTTAATTGTTCAATTTCTAATTCTCACATCTCACATTTCAAAATATTATATATCAATAAATTACATGAAAAAACTCCTCTTTTTAATTTCCCTACTCTGCGCAGCACTTTTCACATTTGCACAACAATTACCCCAAGACCCCAAACTGCGCACCGGCGTATTGCCCAACGGCATGACCTATTATATTCGTTTCAACAATTTGCCTGCTAATCGTGCCGATTTTTATATTGCGCAAAAAGTGGGCTCAATTCTCGAAGAGGAAAATCAACGGGGCTTGGCGCATTTTTTGGAGCATCTGGCTTTTAACGGCACTTTGCATTTCCCCGGCACCTCGCTGCGTGATTTTTTAGAGAAAAACGGCATAAAATTCGGTGAAAATTTGAACGCCTACACTTCGATTGACGAAACGGTGTATAATATAAAAAATGTACCCGCTCGTTGGGGGTTAATGGATTCTGTGTTATTAATTTTACACGATTGGTCGAATTTCCTCACGCTCGACGATGCCGAAATTGACAAAGAACGAGGCGTAATACGTGAAGAATGGCGCACTCGAACAAATGCCACAATGCGTATGTACGAAAAAGTGTTACCCGAAATTTACGGTTCTGACCGTTACGGACACCGCCTGCCAATAGGCATAATGGATGTGATTGATAATTTCAAATACCAAGAATTACGTGATTATTATCACAAATGGTATCGTCCTGATTTGCAAGGAATTATAGTTGTGGGTGATTTCGATATTGATAGTATGGAAATGCGTATTAAAACCTTATTTTCACAAATTCCGGCGGCGCAAAATCCTGCTGAACGCGTGTATTTTCCGGTAACGGACAATGTGCAACCAATTGTGAGCATAGCCACCGACAAAGAAGCTACATCGACGCAAATTATGATTTTCAATAAATACGATGCTTTTCCCGAAGCAGAAAAAAACAGCTATGAGTACATGAATTTTCTATTTGCAAAAATGCTTATAGAAAACATGATGAATGCGCGCTATGCCGAAATTTTGCAAAAACCCGATGCGCCATTTGTACGTGTGGGCGTTGATGCAGGCAATTTTTTTCTGGCGAAAACAAAAAATGCGTTTGCAACATACGCCCACAGCAAAGACGGAAAAATTGACCAAAGTATAGAGCGCATAGTGCACGAAACGCAGCGTGCCCGGCAATTTGGATTTACTCAAACAGAATTTGACCGTGCCAAAGCCGATATTTTGACATGGATTGAAAATGCGTACAACGAGCGTGATAAAGAGAAAAACGAGCGTTATGTGTCGGAATATATTCGTCTGTTTTTGGACAATGAACCGGCGCCCGGTATTGAATTTGAATATAATTTTTATACAAATGCAGCCTTGCGAATTTCGGTTGAACAGGTCAATGAATTGCTGCGAACAATGATTTCGGGAACCAATGAAGTAATCGTGCTTATGATGCCCGAAAAAGACGGTGTGGGAATTCCTACAAACGAACATATTTTGCAAGTTTTTGAACGTGCGAAAAATGACAAAATAACTCCCTACGTCGATGCAGTGGTAGATACACAATTAATAAAAAAAATGCCCAAAGCAGGAAAAGTTGTGCAAAAAAATAAGTATCAATTTGGTACCACCGAATGGATTTTGAGCAACGGAATACGGGTAATTTTCAAACAAACCGATTTTAAAAGCGACCAAATTTTGATGCAGGCATCGAGCAAAGGCGGCGAAAGTTTACTCAACGAAAAAGATATTGCCACGATTTTGGTGCTCAACGATGTGATAAACCTTAGTGGCGTGGGCAATTTGAGCAAACGAGATTTGGAAAAAGCCTTAGCCGGCAAAAATGTGAACGTGCAACCGCAACTTTCTATGCGCCACGAAATGCTTGCCGGAGCAAGTTCGCCCCGTGATTTTGAAACGCTTTTGCAACTTACTTATTTGTATTTCACACAGCCTCGTTTCGACAATCAAGCCTTCGAGGCGTATATTTCACGTAAACAAAGCGACTTGCAAAATGCCGAACGCAATCCGTTCACTACATTTATTGATAGTGTAAATTCGGCGCTTTACAATAACCACCCGCGCAAACAACGCATGAAACTCGCTTTGTTGGACGATGTGAATTTTGCCACGGCGCAACAAATGTACAAAGAGCGTTTTATGAACAACGACCTTTTTACATTTACTTTCGTTGGGGCAATTTCGCCCGACAATGTGCAAAAATTAATTGAAAAATATATTGCATCGCTGCCCAAAACAAAAGCGAAAGAAACCTTTGCCGATGTAAACATTCCTCGACCGCAAGGTGAAAAAAGCATGATTTTCGATAAAAAAATGGAAACGCCAAAAACTACGGCATTTGTATATTGCACAGGCTCATGCGATTACACGCTAAAAAACATTATTTTAAGCGATATGTTTTCGCAAATTATGCGCATAGTATATACCGAAAAAGTGCGTGAAGACGAAGGCGGCACTTACGGCGTAAGCGTGAATGGCAGCGTTTCAAAATTCCCTACGCCCAACGCTTCGTTGCAAATAATGTTCGACACCAATGCCGAAATTGTGCAAAAATTGCTCGCCATTATTTACCAAGAATTGCAAAGTGTGGAAAATAGTGGTGTGCGCCCCGAAGATTTTGTGAAAGTGAAAGAATTTATGCTCAAAAAAATAAAAGAGCAAAAAGCTGAAAACAGCTATTGGTTGAAAATTCTTGAAGAATTTGAAAATAATGGTCTTGATATGGCAAGCGATTACGAGCAAACGTTGAGCGCAATTACCATGAACGATGTGCAGGAATTTGCAAAACAATTATTGCAGCAACGCAACAAACGGGAAATAATTATGAACCCTTTACATTAAACCTTACAGAAAATCGCCAATATCTGTACGTGTCAACTAAAAACTTGTTTACTCAAAATCCGTTTTCCAATACCGCATTGCAAACATTTTCGCTGCGCACAGTATTCATTATACAACTGCAACAATGCTTGACTGCGGAATGCCGATTTGCATTGCACCGAGCAATTGTGCCACAAGTCAATAATAGAATTTTGTTCGGCGGGTAGAGATTCCAGAAAATCTAAGGCTTGTTGTTTTATATCATCGTTGCTGTGGTAGGTGCCGTAGGCGAACAAAAACGGTACAATAGTATTTATGATTATGCTATGAATGGTAGTTTCGCCGAGTGATTTTTTACGTGTGGGCGATGTGTGGGTAAAACTGTAATGATTGCTCCAAAAAGCGTGCAACTGTACCGAGAAAAGTTTTTCTAATTCGCTAATGGTTGTACATTGTAAAATTTTCGATGTTGTGCCTCGTGATTGAAATACAAATTGTGCCAATTGTGCTATGCGAATTGTAGGAAAATTCCCCGGTCGCATTCGAGAAAATTTCCAAACGCAGGCTGTGAGAGGCGTAAGCGTATATTTTTTCTGCAAAAATGCGTATTCTTTTTGTAGGGTTTGGTAATAATTTTGGTTACTGAGCGGAGTCGAAGCGTCCAACAAACCGGCTTGTCCAAAAAGCAACGCTTCTAATTGCATAAGTGAATTGCTGTGTTTTGCCAAAATTTTAAGTGGCAGCACTTGCGCCAATTGTTCAAACGCCGTGCTATTGACCGGCGCGCCAAAACTGCGGGCAAGCATTTGATAGCAGGTTTCTTCCCACGAATTGCCGTTTTGTTCGAGCAAAGCAAGCACATGAATAGATTTCCGTTCAAAACGCTCAACCACAAGGCGGTCGAAAAGCATATTTTGCAAAAATGTGTCGATTGTGGGTAAATGCTTGCAACACATTATTTTGTTACTTCCTTCGAGCAACTGCTTGCTTGCGGCAAGTAATTCGCCGGCAATTGGCAATACAAGTGTTGGAATTTTTGTGCCGCGAGTGGTGTGCGCCTCTTTATCGTGTTCGGCAACTATGTGTAAAATTACCGAATTATAACTTTCCTGCGTGTGGTGCTTGTGCGCAGTCCACATACTCGATTTTTGGTGGATTTCCACATTGCCCACCCACAGCGTGGCGCCTATACGAATGTGCGCATCTAAAAAATCGGGACCGGCGTTTGGGTTTGCCATTCCGATTTTTTCAATTACAATCGGCTCGCCGTCAGTTGTTTGCAGGTTATTGCGGTTGAATAATTGCTGTTGCCAAATAAACTGTAAAAGTTGTTCGTTCATGATAAAAACATTTCTTTCACAAAAATACAAAAATATTTTTGGGAACAAGATTTCTCAACCGTTGTATTTTTGAACGAAAAACAGTAAAACAAAAAAATAAAAGGCAATAGCTCATTGTCGAAACCGCAAAAAGTGTATCTTGAAAATACCAATATTATTCATTCTTTGGCATTTCAAAATATCAATATCGGCTAATTTGCCTTGAATGGGAGGAATATATATTGTGCGTGTTAATTCAAATTGCGGCATTTATTTGAAATAACGGCACAAAAAAACGGCGACCGAAAATCAATCGCCGTTTTTTTTTGTTTCCGTTGTGTAGAGACGTAGCGTGCTACGTCTCAGAGGTTTCAAGCAAAGCGCAGAAACTTTCAATATTGACAAAAATTTCTGCGCTTCGCTTGAAACACGCAAGACGTAGCACGCTACGTCTCTACACCGGTGCAATGTGCGTTATTGTTTCACAATCTTAACCCGCGCACCATTTATTTGTAGGAAATAAATTCCGGTTGGCAAATGCGAAATGTTGATTGTTAATTCGTTGTTTTGTGCGGGTCGAAAATATTCGACCCCTACGAAGCGACCGGTGTAATCGTAAATTTCAACGGTTTGTGGTAGAGACGCAATGCATTGCGTCTCTACGCCGGAAATCGTCAATTGCCCTTTCGTTGGATTAGGATATACTATCAATTTTGATTGTTTTACCATTGGCGCGGTGGTATTGTCGTCATCATCGCCGTCGTCATCATCATCGTCGCCGCCTGTGCCTGCAGTGGTAAAAGAGCCTTGTTTTTGTTCTACAATTTCTTTGCTATCGTTAAAGGCAGTCATGGTGTAGAAATACGTTGTTCCGCCTTTTAATCCGCTTATCGTGCAGGAAAACGGCGCATCGTCGGCGCGAAGCGAAATACCCGATAAGCGTCCTGCGGCATCGAAATTGAGAACACATACGATATTTGAACGGCTTGCATCACTGTAAATTACCAATTCGTAACCGGCAGCGTCGGCGGTGGGGTTCCATGCTACTTGGGCTTTGGTTGTTTTTGGTGTAACAGTTATTTCTTTTTCATCGGCATCGAAATAAATGCGGTTGCCAAATTCGCGCCACACCGGTTGCGTAGAGTATAATTGTTCGGAAGCATCAACGGAATAATAGAGTTTTGCCATGGCATAAGTCGTTGTGCGTTCATTATCGGTTTTGCCAAAGGCGGTAGAAGCGCACACCGCAGGAGTGTCGCCGTAGCAATAAATAGTGCGAAGTTGCGGGCACGCAGCAAATGCCTCAGTGCCAATAGATGTGAGCGATGCGCCCAATGAAATGGTATTGAGTTTGGGGCAACCCTCGAAAGCATAGTTGCCAATAGTAAGCACTGCATTACCCACAGAAGCATACGTAAGATTTTTACAGTTGTTGAATGCGTAATTGCCTATGGAAGTAACCTTGTCGGGAATTATAATACTTTGCAGGTTTTCGCAATCTTCAAAAGCCGATGCGCCTATTGTTTTTAGATTTTCGGGAAGTGTGATAGACGGGAGTGCTTTGCAACCCGAAAAAACGCCCTTTCCTATATTTGTTACCTTGCTCGGTATGTTAATAGAAGTCAGAACGGCGCAACCGGAAAAAGCGTCATCGCCAATAGTTGTAACACCTTCGGGAACAACAACCGAAGTAAGACTGCGACAGCCCCAAAAAGCCTCGCGCCCGATACTTGTTACACTTGCCGGAATAGTAACAGAGGCAAGGTCGAAACAACCATAAAAAGTTTGATAGCCAATATTGGTAACACCTTGGGGAATATCAACCGAAGTAAGACTGATGCAAGCCCAAAAAGCCGCACCGCCAATGCTTTGAACACTTTGGGGAATATCAATTGAAGTAAGGCGAATACAACCCCCAAAAGCCTCATTTCCAATTAATGTAACACCGTTTGGAATAGTAACTGAAGCAAGATTGGCGCAGCCAAAAAAAGCTCCGCTACCAATCAATGTAACGCCATTTGGAATAATAATTGACGTAAGGCTGCTACATTCCTTAAAAGCTCCACCGCCAATGCTTGTTACACTGCTTGGAGTTGAAAAAGTAACCGAAGAAAGTTTGCTGCAACCGGAAAAAGCGTTGTCGGGAATATTCGTAATACCTTTGGGAATGGCAATTGAAGTAAGGCTGCTACAAGCCTTAAAAGCCCCACTGCCAATACTTGTTACACTGCTTGGACTTGAAAAAGTAACCGAAGTAAGATTGCTGCAACCGGAAAAGGCATTGTCGGGAATAGTTGTAACTTTATTGCCTATGGTAACGGTTTTTAAATTTTTCCAATCGGGGGACGAAACCGTACAATCAATAGCATTAAAATTCAGTTCTGTGAGTTTATCGCAACCGGCAAAAGCATCTTTTCCAATACTTGTTACAGTGCTCGGAATGGTAACCGAAGTCAGACTGCTACAACCTTGAAAAGCAAGCTCTCCAATGCTTGTTACACCTTCGGGAATAGTAATTGAAATAAGACTGCTACAACCAGAAAGACTATATCTTCCAATACTTGTTATATTACTTGGATTTGAAAAGGTAATTGAAGTCAGATTGCTACAATCGGAAAAATAAGGAATACTCGTAACACTATTACCCATAATAACGGTTTTTAAATTTGTCCAACCAACGGTCGCAAAAAAACTAATATTTACAGCATTAAAATTTAGTTCTGTGAGATTGCTACAGCCATCAAAAGCATTGTATCCAAAACTTGCTACACTTTCGGGAATAGTAATTGAAGTAAGACCGCTGCAACGGCAAAAAGCATAGTCAGGAATAGTTGTAACACTATTACCTATAGTAATGGTTTTTAAATTTGTCCAACCTACAAAAGAAGAATAACCACAATTTACAGCATTAAAATTCAGTTCTGTAAGATTGTCGCAATCGGAAAAAGTATCATACCCAATCCATGTTACACCTTCGGGAATGGTAATCGAAGTAAGACTACTACAGCCTTTAAAAGCATTCCCTCCGATACTTGTTACACTGCTCGGAATGGTAACCGAAATAAGATTGCTATAACCTAGAAAAGCCCATCTTCCAATACTTGTAACTCCGTTTCCTATTATTATTGCATTGATAGAATTTCTATAAGAATCCCAAGGTGGAAGACCATAATAGTAATCCATCATCGCCCCATTTCCATTAATAGTAAGCGTACCATCGTTAAGCGTAGCCGTTACATCGGAAGTTGCTGTACACTCCCAGTAATATCCCCCGCAATCTCCACAATCCCACGTCTGCCCAAACCCACAAACTGCCACCATGCTACACACCAGCAGTAAAAATACTTTTTTTCTCATAATTATAATTGTTTTTAAGGTTAATAATTCAAGTTTGTAAAAACATGAAAGCGTGGGAACTGTACTTATCTAAACTAAAGGTATCACCAAACACCCACCATACTAGATAAGTAACAGTTCCCACGCCTATAACTATAGACGTGAGAGTGTTACCCTTACCCTCGTATGATAGAAAATTTTGGTGAAATTCTTAGTTGAGGATAATATTTAAACGCTTTTACGTTTCTTCAATAAATTTCCAATGCATAACTTCTTTAAGTTATTGGAATTGGTACAAAAATACTAATTTTTGAAATACACAAGAAAAAATAATTGAAAAATTTGGAAAAATTGTTGTATCTTTGTAGTTGAATTTAAAATAAGGAATTATGAAAACGTTACAAGTGTCTATATCAGATATGGAATATGGTATGTTTGGCATTCCGGACGAACGCTTGAATTTTACCGATTTTATTGATATTGTTAGCAGACAATTAATGCGCCAAAATTTGAATAAAAGTGTGGCTTTGGCTGAACGATACGGTTTGTCGACAATGACAATGGAAGAAATTACCAATGAAGTAAAAGCCGTCAGACAATATGCAAAAACTCATTCTTGATACCAATGTTTTGGTTTCGGCTCTAATACAAAAAAGTTTCCCTTACAACATTGTAAATGAACTATTTGTTGAAGGAAAAATAACGTTGTGTATTTCCGAAAAACTGATGTCGGAATACTATGAAGTATTACGCCGACCTAAATTTGCAAAATATTTTGATTTTGTTGCAAAAGCTGAAATTTTATTGTCGGACATTGAAGAAAAAGCAGTTATGTATTCGCCACAAATTACTCTTGACCTATTGACAGACAAAGATGATAATATGATACTGGAACTTGCCGATGTTTGTTTGGCTGATTATATTGTTACCGGTAATACAAATGATTTTACTATGCAGTCTTACAAAAAAACGCAGATTGTAACACCACGAGAATTTTGGTTGCTTTGTTGAATTTTGTCTTGAACACTTCGACATCTAAACTCTAACCACTATTCACTATCTAAATTAATAGCCTGTTTTTGCAAAATGCGCCGCGCCGCCAATGCAAAAAATGCCAAATACGCAAAACACAAAATCGCAATAATATACGATTGATGAATACCAATAATATCGGCTAATTTGCCTTGAATAGGAGGAATAATGCCGCCGCCCAAAATCATCATAATCAAAAATGCCGAGCCTTGTGAAGTATATTTACCAAGTCCGCTGAGCGAAAGACTGAAAATAACCGGCCACATAATACTGCAAAACAATCCGCCCGAAAGTATGGCATATATTGCAAACATTCCGCTAGTGTTAAGCCCTATAATGGTAGCAACTGCGCCTAAACAGGCAAATACAAATAGCGATATGCTCGGCGAATTTCGACACACAATAAATGCCGCAATTTGAATTAACACACACAATATATAATAATACAAAACGCTCATATCATTTCCCGAAAGGGTGTTGAAACCAATAACTACCGCAAAAGCGAGTAGGGGAGCGGCTATAAGAGCTATCAATTTGGCAGTTTTTTTCAATTCAAACGCCATAACCGCCGCTGCCCAGCGACCAATCATAAGCGAACCCCAATACATGGAAACAAAGGGCGAAATTTCGGACGATTGATAACCGCCAAAGCTCTCTAAATGAAGCAATTCGCCCAAGTTGCTGCCAATGGCAACTTCTACGCCAACGTATACAAATATTGCCAACATTCCCAAGGTTAATTGCGGATATTGCATTGCGCCCCAACCTTCTTTTACGGTTTTTGTCCGTTGTTTTACAAAAAGCAAACCACCCACAACCACTGCAAGTGCGCCCATAAGCCAATACATTCTACCGCGTTCCAAGGGTTCTTTTATATCGGAAATTTCTTTTTCTAATTGGGCTTTTTGTGAAAAAAATGTTGCTTCATTCTCATCACTGTATGCAATAACATTTTCAACTATTGCGAGTTGTTTGTATTTTTGTTCCAATTCAATAGCATCTGCCGAACGATAGCTGTTGAATACCGGCACAAACATCATAAACAATAATCCGGTCATTATGACTAAGGTTTTCAATGATTTACCCGCTTTTTCCGTTTTTGCTTTTTCTATGCCGTCGGGCACTTTTTTCGAGAACCAAAATAGTGCCGCTGCCACCAAAAACAGCAATCCTACCGCAACGTATAAATATACTACCGAATTAAGATTGAGATGCTGTATGCTTTCGTTGCTGATTTTTGCGGCTCCGCCAAAAAGTATAATACCTATCAAAACCGGTCCGATAGTGGTGCCGAGTGAATTAACGCCGCCCCCCAAATTGATGCGGCTACTGCCGGTTTTTGGGTCGCCCAAAAGCATGGCAAAGGGATTGGCAGCCGTTTGTTGCAACGAAAAACCAAGGGCTACGATAAATAAACCTGCCAACAACCCTACGTAAACATTAGAAAGTACAGCACATATCATAGCCGCTGCGCCCAAAGCTGAAAACAGCAATCCATACACAATACTGCGTTTATAACCCCACGAAGCAACCAAATCGCTACCCGTGCGTGAACTTATGGCAAACAAAATGAGTGCACCTATATAATATGCTGTGTAAAACGCAAAGTCTATCAATTGCGACTGAAATTGGTCGAGCGAGAAATAATGTTTGCAAAAGGGAATGAAAATGCTATTGCCTGCGGCAAAAAATCCCCAAAAGAAAAATACGATGATAAGCGTGTATAGCGCTGAATAGTTGGTTTTTATTGTATTCATGTGTTTGAATTTAGATGTGCAAAAGTAAGATTTTTTTAGGAAACGAGGTTTTAGGAGACGAGGAAACAAAGGAAAATTCATTTTTGTTTACTGAAAACTTGTGTACTGCCTATTAAGGAATATGGCATCATTTCTTTTGTTATGAACAATTCCAATAATCACAATTTGCATTTGTTCATAATCAATATAAAAATGTACGTTATATGGAAAAGTTTTAGTGTGAGCAATTCTTACATTTTTATACCTCACATTGTAGGCTGTCGGCATTTTCAAAATACGCATCAGGGTTTCTTTAACCGCCTTGGTAAATCGAATTTCCAAGCCCTGTTGCTGTTCTGCATACCAATGTTTTGCCTCGCTTATGTCGTTCTCAACTTTGTCGAGATATAAAACTTTATACATTGACGTTACAGAATTTCAAAAAGTTTTTCAATCGGTTTTAATCGTTGAGGCTGATTTTGCACCATTTCCAAACGTGCATTAATAATATCTTTTTCCCACTCGGGTATATCGCTGTTCAACGTTTCTATGTCCGGATATTGATATATGATAGTATTCCACGATTCTATGGGTATAAAAACCCCCATAGGCATTCCTTGTGTATTTTTTATTACTTGTGTGTCTAACATAATTTCATTTTTTTTTACAAATGTAGTGTTTTTCGTGAGGAAAACAAAAACTTTTTTGAGAGAGTAGTTTCAATTTCTCTAAAATCTCGTTTCCTTGTCAACTTGTTCCCTCGTCAACTCCTCAAAAATCCCCACATATTTCTCTTTCTGTGAATCAATCGAATACCGTTCTTCAACAGTTTTACGTCCTTGTTTTCCAATGGTTGTGCGTAATTCGCTATTATCAATTAATAATGTAAGATATTTTTTCCATTCTTCGTCATTGTGCGCCAAAAATCCATTCACGCCGTGTTCTATAATTTCAGTATTCACGCCCACCGCCGACATTATGCAGGGAATTTCCATAGCCATATATTGCAAACCTTTGAACCCGCATTTGCCTTTCGACCATTCGTTGTTTGGTAAAGGCATTATGCCAATATCTATGTGTGATAATTGATTGATTTCTTCTTCGGCATTCCAAAAAGTGGTCGTTACGCCTAATTCTTTGTTTTCGTAAAATTTGTTGCTGATAAGCATAAATTTCACACTGTCGCTGTATTTTTTCTTGATTTTGAGTAGAACGTTTTCCAACAATGTGAAGTGTTTTACGGTGGTTTCGCTGCCTGTCCAACCTATGCAGATAGTTGAATTATAGATTAACTGCGTTGAGCTCCGCTTCGCTCCGGTTGCTTCGTTCCTCGCAATGACGCTCTTTTGTTGTTTTGTGCAAACCTCCGAAAGAGCGTCATTGCGAGCGATAGCGAAGCAATCCAGATTATTATTAATTGGTTTATGATAATTCGTATCAATAGTCGTAGGAATTACAAAAACATTTGAATTAAATTGCCGAGCGTGCTGCGCCAAAAATTCATTACCCACAATTACGGCATTTGCCAATGAAACAATCGTATTAGTTTTACTCGTTTTTTTGAGCCACGCCAAATTTTGATTTCCTTCCGAAGTATCGTTCAACCAAATACTGTCGTCGAAATCGTAAATAATCGGCACGCCTGTTCGTTTCAATAAGCGCTCAAAAATGGTTGTGCCAATCATAAACGCCTCGCGGTAAATAAAAATTGCATCGTAATTTTTTGCAATGCACACATGGTAAATTCGACGAAAAAAGGCTTTTATAAAAACAAGTAATTTAAAAAAATATGCGCCTTTTTTGTAAAAATATGTATCGTCCCATTCGCTCAACAGATAGGCGTAACGAGTTTCGTAACCTTCCTGTTGCAAAATAGGTATAAAATGCTCGCAACGAAAGCGTTGCCCTGGACTTCGATTGAAGCGGTGCGGTACTATGTATAATATTTTTTTGTGAGCAGTCATATTTTTTGACTAATCGAAAAATTCAGTTATTCCGTTATTCATTTAGTGAAGTATTTTAAACGCCAATTCCCGCATCAAATCGCCCTGCGAAGTAGTGCCCACATCTACGCCTTTCGACATCATATCGTATTGGCGCAGCAAGGCAATAATTTCCACCAATTTCGTTGCCGAATAGCGTTTTTGCGCATTCAAATATTGCTGTATCACAAAATTATTCGGACTTATTTTGAGTGCTTCGGCTATTGCTTCGTTGGTTTTCGAAGGTAAAAAATACAATAATAATAATTTGCGGAAATAGCCAAACAGCGCGGCAATAGTTACCGGCATGGGATTTGCCTTAGGATTGGCGGCATAACTTTGCAGTATGCGTTGCACTTTCAATACATTTTTGTCGCCAAATGCTTTGGTCAATTCCAAATTGTTGTATTCGTTGCTTATTCCAATGTTGCGTTCAATGTCTTTGCGAGTAATTGCCGAACCTTTGGGCAACAAAATCATCAGTTTTTGGATTTCGTTTTCCAATTTGTGCATTGAATTTCCCAAAAATTCTGCCAACAATGCAGCCGTGTCGTCGTCAATTTGATACGCCTGTTCTTTTACGTAGGCTTTAACCCATTTGCCCACTTCCCACTCTTTCAAAGGCGCAGCCTCAAATGTAACGCCAATTTTTTTAACCAATTTTGCCAAACTTGTAGTACCCGGGAATTTTTTGTATTTGTAGCACAACACCAAAATTGTGGATTTCAAAGGATTTTCGGCGTAAAAATGCAAATCTTCTATTCTTTTCAAATCCTGCGCCTCTTTCACAATTACCACTTGGTAACTTGACATCATAGGAAAGCGTTTTGCCAACTGCGCCACCGTCGCCACATCGGTATCTTTGCCATACACAATGCTTTGGTTAAACGATTTTTCGTCGTTGGTCAAAACACAATCGGCAATTTTATCGGCAATTTTGTCGATATAATACGGCTCCTCGCCCGAAAGCAAATAGATAGGGTAATAAATTTTATTATCTAAATCTTGCAAAATTTGCTGATAGTCCATAATCAATATTTTGTGTACATTTGCATAAATAAACAGAAGAACGCGGATAACGCAGATGACACGGATTTTCGCAGATAATCTAATTATCAGTAAAAAAACCTGTGAAAATCTGCGTAATCCGTGTCATCTGTGTTCTAAATTTTAAGTTTCCAAAAATAATAAAAATGTATCAACTTTCGCTTCCGCAATTCGATTTTTTATATAAAAAGCAAGACGACGCTGTGCTCATTTTCGATGTTATTCGCAAAAAATATGTACGCCTAACGCCCGAAGAATGGGTGCGTCAGCACGTTGTGCAATTTTTAATTCAGCACCGGAATTACCCGCCGGCGCTTATGAATGTGGAAGTTTCACTAAAATTATACGGGTTGCCCAAACGAGCCGATATTGTGTGCTACAATTCACGAGGCGAGGCGCAACTGATTGTGGAGTGCAAAGCCCCCACAGTAGCCATTTCGCACGATACGCTTACGCAAATTGCACATTATAATATTGTATTGAAGGCTCCTTATTTATTAGTTAGTAATGGTTTGCAGCATTATATGTGTGAAGTGAATTTTGATGATAAAACATTTTGTGTTTTGCGGGAAATTCCTTATTTTTGTCAAAAGTAACGCTGAAATAACGTGTAGATACATGAAACGACCGGAAATAATAAAGGCTCTAAAATCTATTCTTCGCCGTGTGGCACCGGACGCTACTGCTATTTTGTATGGCAGTGAAGCACGAGGCGATGCTCGCCCCGATAGTGATATAGACCTCCTTATTCTTGTAGATAAAGATAAACTCACACTGCAAGAGCAACAAGATATTACTTTCCCGCTCTACGATGTGGAAGTTGAAAAAGGGGTGCTGATTAATCCTTTGGTTGTATTGCGTAAACAATGGGAAACTTTGCACAGCATAACACCATTTTATAAAAATGTAATGAGAGAAGGAGTTGTTATATGAATGACGAAGAAATAACTAAAAGTTTATACTCACAAGCAATTGAATTTATAAAAAACATTAAAAAATTGATAAACAACTAAAAACCACCTGCCTATGAAATAGAAAAGCGTAAGAAAATACGCACATTTTTTGGAAAAGCGTTTAGCTCGTATTCTGGTTACATGAAACTTCGACAATTTCAAAAAAGCCACCGAAAAATAAAAGTTGTAAACGCTCATGCTGTTTTGCGTGGGCTTTTACTCATTTATTTGGTGGTTAGGTAGTCGAAGACCTCATGTAACCGATAGAATTGTAGTTTTGTCCCACGTTTTTTTTGTGCGTATAAAAACAGAAACCTTCTGTTGCGGACAAAAAATTAAACAAATGCTTTTTAATTAAAAATCTTCTGCACAAGGGCAGAAGTAAAACAAATAATAAAATGAAAAAAATCACAATTTTAATTTCAACATTAATACTGACAGTAACAACAAGCGTTGCTCAAACGTGGAACATTGGCGCGTCCAATGACAAAGACGTAACCGCCACTCTTAGCAATGGCACTCTTACTATTAAAGGAACGGGAGATATGAGAGATTTTGATTATTATAATCCATGGAGTAAAAGTTATGACCATAATACCTCTATAACCAAAATTGTCATAGAAGGCGGTGTTACCAATATTAGTAAAAGTGCTTTTGCGTATTTCAAAAGTTTAACGGAAGTAATAATTCCGAATAGTGTTAAAAATATTGAAAATGAAGCTTTTAAAGAGTGTTCCGGCTTAACAACAATAATCATTCCCGAAGGTGTTACCAGTATTGGAGATGTTGCTTTTTCCAATTGTCACAGTTTAACAGAGATAATCATTCCAAAAAGTGTTACCAAGATTGGAGATTATGCTTTTGCTTCTAGTAGGGGCTTAACTAAAGTAACTATGCTCGAAGGGGTCGTTAGTATTGGAAGGTATGCTTTTTCCGATTGCGAAAACTTAATGGAAATAACTATTCCAAATAGCGTTACTACTATTGGGGAAACTGCTTTTTATAAATGCTCCAAATTAACGGAAGTAAATATTCCAAGTAGCCTTACCAGCATTCAGGGACATGTTTTTTATGGTTGTTCCGGCTTAACGGCGATAACAATTCCAAGTGGTGTTACGAGTATTGGAGAGTACGCTTTTTGCAGTTGCGAAGGATTAACGAAAGTAATTATTCCAAAAAGTGTTACCAGTATTGGTAAAAACGCTTTTACAGATTGTGAGAACTTAACAGAAGTAACTAATTTCGCATCTACCCCACAAATATTACCCTATAATGCGTGGGATGGAGGTGTGTTTGACGGAGTATGGATTCGTAATGTTACACTTAACGTACCTGCCGCATCTGTTGATTTGTATAAAGCAGCCAGAGAGTGGCGAGATTTTAAAATTACAGGTATGGAAATTATAGGTACTGAAACTGCCGTACAAGGCATCGTTTCTGCTCAAATTTCAATATACCCTAATCCTACCATTGGCGTAGTAAACATAAGCGAGCCAAGCGAAATAAAAGTTTACTCTTTACAAGGTGCATTGTTGTACGAAACTTTTGGTACGCAGGTTGATTTATCGGCTTACCCGAAAGGCGTGTATCAATTGTACATCAACGGCGAAGTTGTGAAAGTAGTGAAAAAATAGTATTTGAACAATTAGGAATACAAACCGGCAAGCTAATTACAGTTTTGTCGGTTTTTTATTTTTGAATACTACCTCCTAAAAATCAAGCAATTAGAAAATAAAATGCAATTTTTTTGCAAAAAAATAAAATGCCTATTGTAAAAGTGTTTTTCTTTTCCTACTTTTGTAGGAATTTAACAACTCAGTATAACAACTACTCAAATGAACGAAACAATTATTGCAAAATTACAGCAGCAAATTGCAACATTGATGTTGATGTACAGAATGTTGAAAGAAAAAAATGAAGTTTTACAAACAAAAAATAACGATTTAAACGAACAATTAGAACACAATAAAAAAACAATCGAAGACTTACAACGAAACTATAATGAGTTGCAAATGGCAAAAGCTGTGGTTGGCGCACAGGGCGACAATGCCGATGCAAAACGGCGTATAGAAGAAATTGTACGGGAAGTTGATGAATGTATTGCATTATTACAATGAGCGAAAAACTATCAATATCATTAAAAATTCTTGACCGGACGTATCCGTTGAAGGTGGAGTGGAGCGAAGAAGAAAAATTCCGCAACGCTGCCGTTCGCATCAATGAATTGGCGAAAAAATTTGAAAGCCGGTTTGAAAACAAAGACAATCAAGATTTTTTGGCAATGGTGGGTTTGCAATTTGCTCATAAATTAATAGAGTTTGAACACACACAAAAAGATACGACAACAGCAGTTACATTAGAAAAAATTTGTGAAGAACTTGATGAATTTATAAAAATAAATCAATAAACGAAACAAACAACATACTCGTACTATTTTTCTTAAGTGATGTGGAAACTCAACATTTTACACAACACCGGAGCAAGTAACGATTACCAATATCGAGCCTCAAAAATTCGTAAGAATTTCCGCAAGGTGAATGAGGATTTTAGCAGTAATTATCACTCCAAAACCTGTCTTATCGGGTTTTCAACAATTTAAGAAAGTGGTGCGAGTTTTTTATTATATATTAATTACAAACAAGAAAAACAATGGGAATAGAAACAATTATTTTTACCGTAGTTGGCTTACTCACAGGAGGGGCGGCTACTTTTGTCATTCAAAAGGTGGCATTGAAAAACCGCACAGCCGCACTTATTAGCGAAGCCGAAAAAGAAGCGGAAGTTATTAAAAAAGAAAAAATGTTGCAGGCAAAAGAAAACTTTTTGCAACTTAAAAGTGAACACGAAAAATCTGTGAACGCTCGCAATCAAAAAGTGGTGCAAGACGAAAACCGCATTAAACAAAAGGAAGACGGCATTCGCCAAAAACAGGAAGAATTGCAGCGCAAACAAAAAGAACTCGATACACAAAAAGAACACGTAGCCGCTCAATTCCAAGTAGCCGAACGCAAAACCGAAGAGCTGGAAAAAGCGCACCGTCGCCAAGTGGAGCAGTTGGAAACAATTTCGGGACTTTCGGCTACCGAGGCAAAAGAACAATTGGTGGATTCGTTGAAAGCCGAAGCAAAAACCGAAGCATTGGCGCTTATAAACGAAATAATGGAAGAAGCGAAAATGACCGCCAACAAAGAGGCGAAAAAAATAGTCGTACAAACCATTCAACGCACAGCAACAGAACACGTTGCCGAAAATTCGGTTTCAATTTTTCATATTGATAACGATGAGGTAAAAGGTAGAATTATTGGTCGTGAAGGACGGAATATTCGTGCTTTGGAAGCCGCTACCGGTATTGAAATTGTGGTTGACGACACCCCCGAAGCTATTATTTTATCGGGCTTTGACCCTGTGCGCCGTGAAATTGCCCGCCTTGCGTTGCATCAATTAGTAACCGATGGTCGCATACACCCTGCCCGTATTGAGGAGGTTGTAGAAAAAACCCGCAAACAAGTAGAAGAGGAAATTATAGAAACCGGTAAACGTGTTACCATCGACTTGGGTATTCACGGTTTGCACCCTGAATTAATTCGCTACATTGGACGTATGAAATATCGTTCGTCGTACGGACAAAATTTATTGCAGCACTCCAAAGAAACTGCAAAACTCTGTGGCATAATGGCTGCGGAACTTGGTTTGAATGCCAAAGCTGCAAAACGTGCCGGTTTACTCCACGATATAGGAAAAGTGGTGGAAGAAGACGACGAAACACCGCACGCACTTTCGGGAATGCGTTTAGCCGAAAAATTCAAAGAACGCCCTGATATTTGCAACGCCATAGGCGCCCACCACGAAGAAATGGAAATGGAAACGCTTATTGCGCCAATTGTGCAAGTGTGCGATGCAATTTCGGGAGCCCGTCCCGGTGCTCGCCGCGAAATTGTGGAGTCGTATATCAAACGATTGAAAGACCTTGAAAATATTGCACTTTCGTACAATGGCGTATTGAAAACCTACGCAATTCAAGCCGGACGTGAATTACGCGTAATTGTAGGCGCCGAAAAAGTTTCCGACAGCGAAACCGAAATATTGTCGATGAATATTGCAAAACGCATACAAGAGGAAATGACGTATCCGGGACAGGTGAAAATTACCGTTATTCGTGAGACTCGGGCTGTGAATTATGCGAAATAGGATTATTTAGAACGCAGATGACACGGATAACGCAGATTATCGCGGATTGTTTTACAGAAAAAATCTGTGTAAATCAGCGTCATCAGCGTTATCCGTGTTCTTTTAAGATTTAATTACCATAAAATGATACATAACAAACGAATAGTAGTTACCGGAGGAGCCGGATTTATTGGCTCGCACATTATTGAGGCACTGCTTGAATTGAACAATCAAGTAGTGTGTTTCGATAATTTGCTTACCGGCAGCGAAACAAATATTGAACGTTTTTTTGTAAATCCGTTATTTTCGTTTGTCAAAGGCGATATTCGTAATTTGGACGAATGTAACGAAGTGGTGCGTGGCGCACACATTGTGTATCACGAGGCTGCACTTGGTTCAGTGCCTCGTTCGATTGAAAATCCTGTTACAACCACCGAAATTAATATTACCGGTTTTGTGAATATGCTCACGGCGGCAAAAAATGCCGGTGTTGAACGGTTTATTTACGCAAGTTCGTCGTCAACCTACGGCGATGCCAATTATTCGCCCAAAGTGGAAACGCGGAAAGGGAATTTATTGTCGCCATACGCTGTTACCAAGCAAGCAAATGATTTGTTTGCGCAAGTTTTTTCACGTTGCTACGGTATAAAAACTATCGGATTGTGTTATTTCAACGTGTTTGGCCCGTATCAAAATCCCGAAGGCGCGTATGCGGCGGTTATTCCGAAATTTATTTCGCTCTTGCGCCAACACAAAGCACCGGTAATTTATGGCGATGGTACGCAATCACGTGATTTTACGTATGTGGCAAATGTGGTGCATGCCAATTTGCTCGCCGCTACTGCCGAATTTGATTCTTTGCACGAACATATTAATATTGCCTGCGGCGATTCAATTGATTTGACCACGCTTACACAGTATATGATTGAAAAATTAGCGGATTTTGACGAAGAAATTGGAAAAATTCACATACAATACGCTCCTGCTCGGCAAGGCGATATTTTACATTCGTGCGCTTCGATTGAAAAGGCGCACCGGCTTTTGAATTATTCGCCGCAGGTTACTGTCAAAGAAGGGATTGATAAAACGGTGGAGTGGTTTTGGAAAGATAGGTAAAACAATTGTAATATAACAAAATACGCAGAAAAATCGTTACAATGTGTGCATTGTATTGTAATTTTTGTATCTTTGTTGTACCAATCAAAAAACCCCATGAAAAAAATCTTTACATATATCATTCTTTTGTTGTTGTCATACACGATTTTTGCTCAAAACAACAGCAATTCGTGGATTAATTACGACCAAACGTATGTTAAACTACACGTTGTCAATCAAGGAGTGTATAAAATAACGGGGGCTAATTTGCGCAGTCTTTTGGGTGCGGCGCCAAGCACGGTGTTTACCCTGCCATATTTGCAATTAATGCATGCCGGCAAGCAAGTACCTATATATATATACAATGCAAGCGGAACAGGAGTGTTTGCCGACAGCGATTATATAGAATTTTACGCAAAAGGCGGCAACACCGGTTGGCTCGACACGGCGGTGTACTACAATTACAGGCAATTGAATGAAAATTACAGTTTGTACAACGATACTGCGGCGTATTTTCTAACCTTCCCCACTATGACGCAGGGCGAACAATATGCAACAACGAAAAATACGAACTTTTCGGCTTACACACCGCTCAATCACTGTTTGGTAACGGTGCGTCAAAATTTCAATGCAATCTACAATGCAACCTACCGTTCGCCCTACATTCACGATGGCGAGGGTTGGTGCGATAATTATTTCGATATGACCGCTACCACATCGTTGAAAAAAACGCTTGCTACCGAAAATTTTGCCAATGTGGGAGCACAATCAACCATTCGATTTGGAATTACCGGAATTTCGGAAACCCGCCACGATATTAGTGTGGGAATTGCCACCGCTTCTCGCCCAATTCGCTTTGATACAACGTATTACAATTTTGGTGCAATTCACAGAACAATACGTACTGCCGAGCCTTTGCCGGCTTCTACGCAATTTGATTTTCAAAGTTACGCAGGCAACGGCAAAGTAACCGATAAAAATAGTGTAGTTTATGTTGAAATTACCTATCCTCGCAATTATAATTTTTCTAATCAACAAAGTTTTAGTTTTACCATACCAAAACAAACTTCCAATGCGGAATTTGTATTGCTCGAAGTTACCAATTTCGATGGTGGCGATGTGCCGGTTTTGTATATTCCCGAAATAAAACAACGCATACCGTTTACCAAAAACGGCACAAAGTATCAGATTTTGGTGCCCAATGTGAATAAAGAATTAGAGTGTTATGCGCTCAATCCTGCAAATGTGAGAAGTGTAACCACTGCTGCAAACCCCGGTGTAAACGCTCGATGGAAACTAATAAATACGAAAAACACAAGCACCAAAGCTCGTTTTTTTGACCTTACAAAGCCTGTAAATCAAGGCGATTTTATAATCATAACGCATCATTCGTTGTGGAACGAAGCGCAGCAATATGCCGCATACCGCGATAGTTCGGGTAAAAAAAGCATAGTGATTGATGTGGCTGAACTGTATGACCAATTTGCCTACGGAATTAACAAACACCCTGTTGCAATTCATGAATTTATAAGTTTTGCAGCGAACAAATGGGGCATAAAACCCGAAAATGTTTTATTGATAGGCAAAGGCTACAAAATAACCGATTTTAGAAAAAATGCTGCGAATTATGCTGCAACGTTTATTCCGCCTATGGGCTATCCGGCATCGGATATTTTATTTACCATAAGTAATCATAAAAGTTTGACGGGCTATGGGAATGCGTTCATGGCACCGGTAAATATAGGGCGAATTGCAGCACAAAATTCCGCAGACATTACCAATTATTTGAACAAAGTGCGCCTGCACGAACAGCAACCTCCCAATGTGTGGATGAAAACCGTGATGCACTTTGGCGGCGGCTCCACATTGAACGAGCAAGTAATGATACGGAATTATTTGAAAGGATTTGAAAATATTATACAAGATGTCTATTTTGGGGCAAATGTCTCAACATTCTTGAAAGCATCGTCGGACGTGTTTGAAAAAACCGAACCTGACCTCATTCGCAAAAACATGAACGCCGGCACCAGCCTGCTCAATTTCTTCGGACATGCTTCGGGTTCGGGCTTCGACCAAAATATCGACGACCCATTTCTGTTCGATAATATTGGAAAATACCCGTTGATTGTTGCAAATTCCTGTTATTCGGGCGATATGTTTTCGCCAAATCCGTTAGGATTTAGCGAAAAATGGATTTTAAACACACCCATGAAAGGCGCTATTGGATTTATTGCCAATGTTGATGTTGGAATTCCTGCATATTTGAGCATGTTTACAACAAGTTTTTTGCACAATGTGGCATCCCGTAATTATGGCAAATCAATAGGCACGAGTATGCGACTTTCGGTAGCAGATATTGGACGAATATGGAATGGTATTAATGGTGATGTTATAAATTCCATATTGAGTTTGTCTTACCACGGCGACCCTGCTGTGTTTATACAAGGATTTGAATTGCCCGATTTTGAAATACGTCCGGCGGGCATTCGTTTCAATCCGCAAATTGTTTCTACCGATATTCCCAATTTCAATGTGAATGTAACCATAGCCAACAACGGACGGGTAACCCCCGATTCGTGTTTGCTGCGAATAAATGCTTTTGTTGCCGAAACCAATAGATTGACGGCAACACGTGATACGGTAATTTCGCATTTGCTTGCGCGCGAAACAATTAATGTGGCGTTCAACACCGCCGATTTTGCGGCAGGTAATTACAGTATAGAAGCCACCGTGCTGCCTATTACGCAAATTTCACGCGATAGTTTGAATAACATAATAGACCAATCGAGAGTGGTGTTTATCAGGCAGTTAGACGGCGATAGCCTGCCATGCCTGCGACTGCCGGAATTGAATGAAATGAACAATACGGCACGTGTCAATTTATTTATCACGGCACAAGATGTTTTACCGGTGTATCCGCCAAATTTTGCAATAATTCCTTACGATACCGTTTCGTTGGTTGCTGTGGCGGTTGACCCCATGCGTCCGCCGAAAACGCTGTATTTTGTGATTGATACCACACTTAATTTCAATAGCGATTTGCGTTTTCCGAAAACAATTACCGATAATACTGAATCGCTACTGATTTGGAAACCAAACATTAATTTATTGGAAAATGTTACCTATTATTGGCGCATTTGGTCGGAAGATTCATCGGCGTGGCGCATCAATTCGTTTACGTATGAACCCCAAAAAACAGGTTGGGCGCAGCAAAACCGGTGGCAATTCGGCAGCAACACTTTGTCGAGCAACAATACGCTTTCATATCTTACGTATGATGCTGAAACACAGCGATATGCTTTTGAAAAATCGGTGCACGAATTGAGTGTTTATAATAGAAATATGGAAATTCCAAAACCCGGTGGTGGCTACCATCACGATACTACTTATTATGGACTAAGAGTGTTTCTCAATAATTCGCAGATACACACGAGTGGTCTGACAGGGCTTAACACGCCGGCTTACTACGTTTTTGTATTCGATTCTATTACATCAGAACCTTGGCTAGCAACTCGCGGCAAATACGGACACTACAACTCCACCACGTCAAGTGGACGCGGCAGTAATCTTTTTGCATTTGTATCAACCGATGAAATGGCTCAAAAAAATATGGCAAATTTCTTGAACGACACAGTTCCTAATGGTAATCAAATTCTTGTTCTTTCGTATGGAAATATAAAAACAATGGTACCGGAACTTGTAGATGCTTTTACAAATTTAGGAGCCGAAGAGCCTAAAAATGATGTGTCGGGGAATTATTCTTATATATTCTCTGCTCAAAAAGGTAATAAAAATTCGGCGAAAGAAGCGAAAAGCACCACGACCTACGAGATAATAAACCTTTCTTCACACTTTGAAGCACAGCGAATTAGAGGAACTATTACCACGCCATATATTGGACCGGCAACGCATTTTAGCACAATCATGTGGGGCAAAACATTGATAGACCTTTCCGATGTGAGTGTGTTTGCGGTTACGGCATTGCTGCCCGACCAAAGTAATAGAATTACGGTAGGAATTCCTTACGGAAAAGATACGTTGGATAGAGCCGATACGCTTGTCAATGCTCAATTAACGCCTTTCTTGCAATTGCAAAATACCATACAGGACGAAGTGTATAGAACTCCGCCAAAATTGAATTTTTGGAAAGTGTATTTCGACCCCGTGGGCGAACTTTCAATCTATGTTGACAGGTATTTTTATTTCCACAGCGATAGCATAGCGCAAGGCGATACACTACGCAAGATAATTGGCGTACAAAATATTTCGTACACTCCTATGGACAGCGTGTTGGTGCATTTTGAAATACGCAATGATAATAATGAACTCATAGTATCGGAATATCAGCGTTTAGCACCGGCGGGAGCAAAAGAAACGGTGTTGGCAAATTTCAAATATTCTACGAGCACAATGCCTCGCGGCACGTACACATTGCGAGTGGAATTTAATCCGGTAAATCCCGAAACCGGCGTGTATGACCAATTGGAAAATCTGCATTTCAATAACATATTGTACCGGCGGTTTTACGTTTATACCGACCAAACAAAACCATCATTGGACGTAACTTTCGATGGCCGTCATTTGTTGAATGGCGATTATATTTCGAGTGAACCGCAAATTCTGATTACACTTTTCGACGATAATAAATTTATGTTGTTACAAGATACTTCGTTGTTCACAATCAAAATTCGCAATTTGGCAAACAATGATACGGCACAATATTACTTTGCAGGCAACACGTTGCAATTTACTCCGGCAACCGGAACACCCAATTTATGTACTGTACTTTTTACACCAAAATTAAATGATGGCGAGTATGAATTGACTGTAACGGCACGAGATGAGAGTGGTAATGCGCATGAAAATCCGTATGTTATACAATTTAAAGTAGCTACTAAATCACGCATTTCCACCTTGTTCAATTTCCCCAATCCGGCGCATAATTACACCACATTCCGTATAGTGCTTAGTGGAAGCAAGTTGCCCCGTGATGCCAAAATTTCAATTTATTCATTGCAAGGAGCGTTGGTGTACGAAATGCCGTTGCGCAATTTGCATATAGGCACCAATGATGTTACATTGCATTGGGATACCAATGCGAAAAATTTAGTGCCGGGCGTATATACCTATCATTTGACTTTTTCCAATCAACATGAATTTGGAATTTTGCCCAATCCGCCGGGAAATAAAACAATCAAAAGTGATAATCAAAAATTGATTATACGGTAGTGAAAAATGCGAGCTTTGTAACTGAAAAACATAAAAATACAATTGCTCTGGCAGTTATTTTGTTTGTTAATTGTGTTTTTGCAATAAAATATGCCGAACGTTATACCGATTGGTATATGCTTGTTGCTGCATTTTCCGTAATTGTACAGTTACTATTGTTTGCAAAACGAAATGTAATATTTGAAAAACTGCAAAAAATAAAACACAGTAGTTTTTTTATCCTTGTCATTTGTAGTGCAATTTTTTTGTTTTTGGCATCACAAGTTCCATTGGAAAGTTTACGTGTCAATCGCTGGAGCGTTATTACATCGTTTTGGGATTGCTATTTCAACAATTTGTATGTATATAAAGCAAAGGCGTTTGATGGAATTTATCCGGGAGCAATGCCGTTTTATTTTGTGCTTATGTTTCCGTTTTATCTTCTGCGAGAATTTAGTTATGTTACAGTAATTGCCGTTTTTGGGTTGTATTTTTTGCTGAAAACAGAAAAACAAAAAGGTGTATATATGCTGTTGATAGTTTCTTCAATCACGTTTTTGTACGAAGTGCTCACTCGCAGCACCATTTTTTTCAATAGTGTGCTTATAGTGGCATCGCTCTATTATTTTTTCAATACCAAAACCAACATATTTTTCAAAGGAATTGTTATTGGCTTGCTTTTGTCCACTCGCAATGTATACGTTTTTGTATATGGCATAGCATTTATATATGCGTTACGAAATTCGGTATATTCGTTTAGAAATTTACTTACAATGGGTGTGGTTGCTTTGTTGACATTTGCCGCAACGTTTATACCTTTTGTAATCAATCACAGTACCGAATTTAGCGAAGCAAATCCGTTTCTTATGGAAACTTCGGCATTTATGCCGCCTCTACTCACTTTTTTGTGTGTTATCATTTCGTTGTTATTTGCATTTTTTGCAAAAAACAAAAGCGATATATTTTTTCTGTCGGGTGTTACACTATTTCTCACAATTGTGAGTTATTTTGCATATCATATAATTATAAACGGCTTTCACACAGCTTTCTGGGGGAGTGTTGCCGATGTTACATATTTTATTTTTTGTGTTCCGTTTTTTCTATATTTTCTTATTGAAAACGGCAGCAAGTTACCCAAACAATCCGTAACGCACTAAGCAATACAGAGTTCTCACACCGTCTTTCCAACCAATTTTCTTCCCTTCTTTGCGTGTGCGGGGATTGTATGAAATGGCACATTCATGAATTTTATAACCGTTCTGCGCTATTTTTATTGTTACTTCGGGTTCAAAACCAAAACGATTTTCTTTCAACGTGGGCGCAATTGTGTGAATAACTTCTTTTCGGAATAATTTATAGCAAGTTTCCATATCGGTTAGCCTCAAACGAGTAATTATGTTGGAAAGCGTGGTCAATGATTTGTTTGCCAAAGTGTGCACAAAAGGGAAAACTTGTTGAGAATTGCGTTGCAAATAACGAGAACCGTATACCACATCGGCATTTTCGGAAATCATTGTTTTTACCAAGGTTACATATTCCAAAGGATTGTATTCTTCATCGGCATCTTGTATGCCAATGTAATCGCCCGTTGCCGCACCAAATCCGCTACGCAACGAAGCTCCTTTGCCCTTATTTTTTGAATGCTTCAAAATTTTTATTTCCGTATATTTTTCTGCTAATGCGTTGATTTTTTCAAAACTTTTGTCGGTTGAAGCATCATCAATGATTATTAATTCCAATGCAAAGCATTGATTTTTATGAATTTGCAAAGTTCTTTCAACACATATTTCAATAGTGTTTTCTTCATTATAGCAAGGAATTATTAACGATAAAACGGTAGACATAACGTGATGTGCGGAATTTTTGAGATGGCAAAATTACAAAATTACAATGTATCGTTGCTTAAATTACCGATTTTATTCTTTCTTCTCTAAAAATGTACAATTTTTGAAAAAACACATAAATTTGTGCCCTAAAAAAGATAAATGTTTTTTAACTCAATAACTTTTGCTTTTTATCTGCTAATAGTTTTTGGGATGTGTTTTAATAGGCAATCAAAAACAATTTATGATTAATCATTACTAATTATTCATGTCTTTCCTACAATCCATACAAACGCAACAAGCAAAATCCTGCGCCGAAGTACAAGCAAAACTAAAAAAACTGAAACAAAAAACGCCCAAAAATCTTGATGCCGAAGTTCATCGTTTGCACGACTTGTATTTTGAAAAAATAGATTGCTTGGCGTGTGCCAATTGTTGTAAAACACTCAGTCCGGGAGTGAAAGATGTTGATATTGCCCGTCTGGCAAAACACTTAAAAACTCGTCCGGCGCAACTTGTGGAACAATATTTTGAGCTTGATGCCGACGGCGATTATGTATTTCGAAAAAGTCCCTGCCCGTTTTTGCTGCCCGGTAATTATTGCACCGTATATGAAGCTCGCCCCAAAGCCTGCCGCGAATATCCGCACACCGACCGGAGGCGGCAAGAACAATTGCTTGATTTGAGTGCAAAAAACTGTAAAACCTGTCCGGTGGTGTTTGGGATTTTTAGTGATTTGAAAACAATGTCGTTTAGTTAAGTAATTTTTCAATCTTCGTGTCTTCATGTCGTCGTGTCTTCGTGTTCATTTTTTGCGCGCAAGCGCGTTTTTTTAGAGTAAACA
>WQTX01000013.1 GCA_009786075.1 Bacteroidota bacterium
TCGTTCGCAATGACGCTCTTTCGAGGGTTAGCACAAATCAACAAAAGAGCGTCATTGCGAGGAACGAAGCAATCCATTTTTTCTAAAATATAACAATAATTATTTTTCATTACTTATCTACTGAATATCAATGAATATCTATTTTAGTCCTCATTCATCGGCGGCATTGTAAAATTCAAAACATTCGACCCTTCGGTTATATTGGGGTACACCCATACGGCACTATCAATTTCAAAACGCACATATTTATAATTATCGGCGTATGCTCGCACATACACCTGCTGCCCTTCGCGAATGCCCGATGAATAAAGGTTGTCAAGCGGTTTTTTTATTGTCATGGTATTTGACGATTTTCCGTCGGAATTTTTTGCACCAGCCATGTAAGCATACACATTATTTTCGTTGCTCACGTTGGCTGTGGTATCAAAAAAATACCACGCAGAAAGCGCATAACTGCGCGTACCAACAAAGAAAATTGTACGTGAAATATTCAAAACATTGCCGGTAAGCGTTATATCGTCGAGCGCAATAGAGCCTTGCGGTTGTTTTGCCAAATACATGGTGGGCAAAGTATCGGCACGGGTAGCACTGAAATAACGGCGGAAAATTTGATTTTTGCCAAAACCTTCTTTCAATATTTCAATTGTGTAATAGCCTTGCGGATTTCCGCGTAGCCGCCATCCTTCCCATTTGCCATCTTCGTCATTCCACTTGCCGGTGGTAGTGGTTATGAGCGTGTCAATTCCCATTATGCGAACCACAATTTGCACGTCGTTCAACAAGCCAAGCGGCTCGCCATATTCATTAAACCCCTCTACTTTACCCCACAATCCGCGAATGTGATTTCGCGAAGTATCAATTTCCGGTTCTTTATTGCACGAAGTGAAAGTGGAAGTGGAAATTGAAAGGGCAATTGCTATTGCGATGCAGAAAGTTAGGAAATATTTCATATAATTGAAAATTAAGAAATTAAAACAAACGAAACGTTATCTCTCTACGTCATTCCTGCGAAGGCAGGAATCTCATGTCTTTTTTGGGGAGATTCCTGCCTTCGCAGGAATGACGTAAGAAACCGAACAAAGTACGTAAAAATCTATCACATTATTCCATAGCAAAGCCATTTTTTTGTATTTTTCGCTAAAATTTTAAAAAACATGTTTTTCTATTTGTCAAAATTAGCTTACTTTTTAACCACGCCAATTGTGTGGATTTTTATTTTGTGCATAATTGCACTATGCTTAAGAAACAAAAAAACAGCAAAAAAACTATTCATTATAGCCGGGGCATTGTTAATTTTATTTACTAATCCATTTTTGGCTTCGCAAGTTACCAAAGCCTACGAATATGCGCCAATCAATGCCCGAACAATGACACCGCAATATAAATACGCACTTGTTTTAGGTGGTTTTACCGATTACGATAAGTCGGTAGACAGGATTGTTTTTCAAAATTCGAGCGATAGATTGTGGCAGGCATTGTGGCTTTACAAGCAAGGAAAAGTAAAAAAAATCATACTTTCGGGTGGCGAAGGTCGGATTTTGCAACGAGGTTACACCGAAAGTGAATCGACACGTGATTTTTTGGTGGAAATTGGTATTCCGGCAGACGATATTATTGTAGAAAACCAATCGCGCAATACTTTTGAAAATATAAAATACTCAAAACAAATACTCGATTCGTTGCAACATTCTGAACCTGTGCTATTGGTAACAAGTGCCACGCATTTGCCGAGAGCTATGGCTTGCGCTCGAAAAGCCGGTTTGCAAACCCACGCATTTAGTACCGATTATTTTATTGCACCTGAAAAATATGGTATTGATTATTTTATTATTCCCGACAGTATGGCTTTGGAACGATGGAGCAAATTGATACGGGAAATTATTGGCTTTGCCATGTATAAAATTGCGGGGTATGCTTAATACTATTTGAAAGAACGCGGATAACGCAGATGACACGGATTTTCACGGATAATCATTATAATTTGATATGTAAAATCAGCGAAAATCCGTGTAATCCGTGTCATCTGCGTTCTAAAACAGCATTACCGCACAATCAAACAATTATCTAAAATTTTGAAACGTCCTACGTTTACAAAATATATGCCCGACGTTAAATGCGAAAAATCATAGAGCATATTTGATGCAAATGTGTCAACAATTCGTCCGTTCCTATCACTTACAAAGCAATATTCATCGTTCACAGTTTGCACCACGCATTGTGTATTACTTTTTCTAACCAGCGTTGCGGTTGTGGAATTTTCATAAGCCGGCGCGCTTATAA
The DNA here is from genome assembly GCA_009786075.1 of Bacteroidota bacterium. Classification (GTDB taxonomy): domain Bacteria; phylum Bacteroidota; class Bacteroidia; order Bacteroidales; family UBA1715; genus WQTX01. The sequence continues at coordinate 2,281 of WQTX01000013.1, forward strand.
TATTCGATTTCCACACCAAGCCATCGTAATCGTATTGCGCTAATTGATAATATGTTACACTTTGAATTTGTTCTTTATCGCAAAACGAATATTTGTGAGAAAAACTCGATGTTCCATTGCCTGCAATGCGCGCACAAGGGAAAAAATTCAATCCGTCAAGCGATTTTAGCAATAGAAAATAATCACAATTGTGTTCACTTGCCGTTTTCCACGTTAGTTCGTTGTAACTGTTTTGCTTCGTTACCGAAAAATGCGTCAAACTCACAGGCAAAAAATTGTCTGATGTTATGCCAAATGTAAAGTTATTATTGTTTGCGTAATTTGTGGTTATAAAATAAATATTGGGGTGCGCAGTAGAGTTTGCTTGTGTGGGTACGTCAAACGCCTCCCATATACCATTATTAAAGAATGCCACACGGCAATTACTGGGGTCAAAACCTTCACTTTCTTTTTGATTGTGCCAATAAAAACTCAACATACTATTGGTGCTTGGCGAAGCTATGTTGTACATTACCGGAATATACGGGAGTTCGTCAAGAATTTCGCTATCGGTAAAAATACTATTTTGCAATGGTCTAATCGAAAAATCGGTATACTCCATTTCTTTATTGGTAAACGACATGTGTGCAAAATCGCTAAAATCAGTGCTGTGATACAGCGGAATATGCGCCGTTTGATTTTGCTCTATACGCTCTATTTCTATTGCTCCATTATTCAGAATAATTCCACCTATTTCCAAACTTTCTTGCAATAGAGAATTTTCCGTCCATTGGGGAAATATCAGAGATTTCCCATTCAGATTGAGAAAACACTGTCGGGTAAATTTCAAAGAACCATTGATTATGGTATTTTGCGCAAGCGAAAATGTTGGAAAATTTTTCGTAAGATTGTAGGTTGTAGTAAATTCAACGTTGTAAAATTCGGCACAATTAATTGTTATGTTTCCATTACGCTCAAATCGTACCGTATTGCCTTCTGCCGAAGCAACAAGTTGCGGAGTACTTGGTGCGCGAGTAATCAATAAAGCGTCTTTGGCTTGTGTAAATGTTCCGCTTCCGAAAAATGCAGGAATTTTTCCGGAAGTTGAATTTCTAATTTCCACCGTACCATAATTTGTGTAACTGCCCACTACTTCCAAACTCAATGCCCGTATATTACCGTACAAGCCTTTATTTTCGCCCAAAAGTTTAAAATTACCGTCAACAATATTTTCAAACGTACTGTTACATAGTAGATTACCCGATATTTCTAATTTTGCATTAGCAGTGTTATTAATAAGGCTGCCGTTTATTTCAACATCGCCGCTTATTGCTATCACTCCATTTCTATCGGTTAAATTCAAAACGCCGTTAATTATGAGCGTATCGCAGGAAATTCTTCCGCTACCGCTTTGCAACGTTCCGTACACAATAATTTTTGTTGCTGTAACATTGCACGCTCCGGTTTGAAAAACAGCATCTCTTTTTACTACGATTGTATCGTAAATTTTCTCGGTACTACAATCAAATGTAGTATTAGTATTAATAACTAAATTCTCTGCACATACATTGTTTACTAATAAACAACATACGATAATACGTATAAAACTTCTCATGATTACAAAAATGGTGCGCAAATATACCAATATGCAGCAAACTGCAAAACATTTGCATCAATTATTTTCGTAATTACTTGTATTTTTTTGTTAATAAACTGAGTTTCAGTTATTCAATTATTCAGTTATTAAACATACGCCTCGCCCTTTTTCATTTTCAATTCATTCACAAACTGCCTGATTCGCTGCTCATCTTCTCTACGGCAAATCAGTAATTTATCACTTGAATCAACCACAATGTAACCGTCCAAACCTTCAATAATTGCAATTTTTCCGGCAGGCATCGAAACCACACAATTTTTAGAATCGTACATCATTATATCGTGCCCTATCAAAGCATTTTCCGCATAATCCTTCGACGTGTTTTCATACAATGCCCCCCATGTACCCAAATCGCTCCAACCGAAATCAGATTGTAAAACATATACATTGTTCGATTTTTCCATCACGCCGTAATCTATCGACACACTTGGGCTTTGAGCATAAATAGAATTTAATGTTGCGGTGTCGCTCACATCTCTCTCTGTTTTATATGCAAAAATAATGTTACCCTTTTCATCTTTTTCAGCATCGTAAAAAAGAGTTGCCACCTCGGGCAAATGCTCCTTAAACGCAGCGTCTATACTTTTCAACGACCACATAAAAATACCGGCGTTCCAAAAGAAATCGCCCGATTTTAAGAAAATCTTAGCCATTTCAAGTTCCGGTTTTTCGGTAAACGTTTTCACTTTATTGACAATTATGTTATTTACTTCGTCAAATTGTTTACCAAGCTGTATATAGCCATAGCCGGTATCGGGACGCGAAGGTTTTATGCCTATTGTAAGTAAGAAATCGTTTTCAGCCACAATTTTCAAACCAGCATTAATTACATTGGCAAATGCAGTTTCATTGAGAATTAAATGGTCTGATGGTGTTACAAGAATATTTGCCTGCGGATTTCGTTGTTTTATAACTGCATTTCCGTAGGCAATACACGGAGCAGTGTTTTTTCGCATAGGTTCTTTAAGCACCTGTTCGGCTTTCAATTCGGGCAATTGCTGCAAAACAACAGTTTCATACTGTGCATTGGTTACAATATAAATATTTTCAACCGGACAAATTTTCTTCATTCTCTCAAATGTCAGCTGAATGAGTGTTTTGCCTACTCCCAAAATATCTAAAAATTGTTTTGGTACGTTGGTGGTGCTGAGGGGCCAAAAACGAGAGCCAATGCCACCAGCCATTATTATGCAATAATTATTTTTATTCATTATGTGTATTTATAAATAGTTGAAGTATATTTTCTGGATTGCTTCGTTCCTCGCAATGACGCTCTTTTGAGGCTTTGTGCGGACTCCCGAAAGAGCGTCATTGCGAGCAAAGCGAAGCAATCTATTTATTTTTTTATGTAGCAATAATGCCAATCACGGGTTAAACCTGATTTATACTAAAAAAAAACCCAGAAAAAATCCGGGTTTCATTATGTTGCATGGAATTAGAATTCCCACAAATCATGTTCAAATCTAAAAATTCCGTCTTTAATACGTTCAGCCTCATACAATTGCTCTATACCAAGCATATACGAGTTAATTTCTCTATCGTTGTATTGATTGCTCTCACGCGAAATGAAACTACTAAACATGCGTTTTAGGAGTATATCGTAAAATGTAAGGAAAGCCACATCTGACCTTGGGTTAAATACCTCATTTTTAGCATACAACGCTTGCGCGCTTGGATAGAAAATTTTAAACGCAAGAGATTTTCGCACTTCACCGTTTCTTTCATATTCACGCAAGAAAGTAATCCACATAATACGAGGTTCTAAAACCGAACGTTGGTCATCAAACATCCATTCTTCGCGGAATATCAAAAATTTAATAGACGTAGGGTCTGCGTTTAGTTCAATAAATACGTTCTTATAACTACCGTCCTCTTGTTCTATTTGAATGGTATCAACCATTGCACCTAATTTCATTTGAAAATCCGCTGCCGAAATAGGTACTGCACCAGCAGCCATAGCATCGTATGCTTGAAAATAACCGAGTTCCACACCGTTGATTGTCAAAGCAGTAAAACTATAACGAGAACCTATTTTCCCTGTTTCGTTATTTGGAAAATACAACGAATGGTTCATTCTTTCACGCAAAGGAAGCATACGTTCTAATTTTTTCGACCACATAACATCGGCAAAACGAATTGTTTGCAACGCTATTGGTCTTCTGTCCGCTGTGTGTGGTCTATCATACGGGCTATCGGGATACTCTGCTTGTGCGAATGCCGACAACGCTATAATTGTTGCCACCAATAATAATCCTACTTTTTTCATGTGTTTAAGATTTTAATTGTTTTCTTAATTAATTGTAAATAACAATACCCCCAATGAACGTGTACTACCCGCTCCTGTTGCTTTAATATTTTCAAAGTACACTTTTGAACCTTTTGTAACCTGCTGTAATTTTTGCTTCATTGGTTGAGTTATTCTATTTGATGGAGCAGCTAATTCCTCTGTGTATATTCCAATTTTTACCGACATGTTAAATGATTGTACCGTGAATGACAAATCAAAGTCAAAATCTTTCATTTTAGCATCAACAGTTGTTGCTGCTAACAAGCGAGCTTTATCAATCTGTCCACCCTCCTGATTCAATACCATCGCAACAGGGTTGGGAACTTGTTTTACACGAAATTCTTCCTGCCCCATACTTCTTTTATTTCCATTGAAATCAGCTGTTACGGCAATATTAACCCTGCCCGGTTGGGTTACTCTTACAATATAATTTCCACCGGCTGCTTTGGTAATCGAACCCGCGCCAGCAGGAGTAAGGAATGCTGTAATTTTATCGGCAGGCACACCCGGCACTGAAATTGCTACAGGGTTATCAACACCTATGTAGAATACATTCATTTTTGTTGGCGAAACCACTAAGCCCGCTTTTGCCACTTGGAATTGACCTGTTACAGGATGTACTATATCTTTTTCGGTTACCGGGTCTTTAATTATAATTTTTGCTGTGTACGTTTGAGGACCTAACGCTCCGCCGGTCATTCTTAATATAGGCAAACCTGTTGCAGGGTCTATCGGAAGCTCTCTTTCGCCTACCATTACACGCGTAGGTGTTGTGGTATCAAAAGCTGCCAGGAATATATTTGCCACATATTCATTACCTTGCATTATGTAGGTTTCACGCGGCAAAATCATTGGAACAACTTTATTAAATTTGAATGAAGAAGCATCAATACCGTGATACATTAAATTCAACAAGTCGCCTTCAATGTTACGCACAAGTGATTGCATTTGCGATAAGTTTGCTATAACCGCTATCAACGGCAAATACTCAAAATTACGAGATGCCCACGAATGCGGTTTTCCCGCCCCACCTTTTGGCTGTATTGGGGCTGTATTTAACGATGTTTTGATATTGCGCACCAAAACCGAATTTGTATCTTGTCCGAATTGCACTGCTGTTGCAATAGCCCATTCGCGGAATCTATCAACATCTTCTTTCAAAAAACGAGCTTGCCCCTTTGAACCGTCAGGGTCGGAACCAACCATGATTTGTGCCGGTTTATCGGTATTATCTTTGCTTTTTACTATTTCTTCAAGAGAAACCGTATCTTTTAATTTTTCATCAAAAATAAATCGTTTTCCACCTATTCTAATTAAGTCACTTTGAGGAATACCATCAGCATATATAATGATGGAATCTTTAAAATGTTGAAATCTGTCAACTAAAAAATTTGCTTTTTTACTTAACGAATCAGAAGCTTCTTTTACCCTTCGTACTTTGTTTTGATTTGCCATAAATGCTTTTTCAATTTCTTGATATACAATGGCATTTTTGTTCACAAAATTTCTATTGGTTTCGTTCAATGAATTGTTTATCTGAATGAATGCATCAAGAATATCTTTCGATACGTTCAAAGCAAGCATACAGGTAAGAAACAGATACATCATACCTATCATCTTCTGCCTTGGGGTCTCTTTTCCGTGTCCCATAGTATTTTTCTTTTACTTTATTAACACTAAAATTATTTAATACTCATAGCAGAAAGCATATTTCCATATACTGTGTTCAATGTTGCTAAATTTTGAGATAATTTTGAAATTTCTGTTTTGTATTTTGCAACATCATCGGCAGTAGCTTTCAAATCTTCCATAATGGTATTGATACCACTTGTAATTCTCTCGGTTGATTCCAAATTACCGCTTGAGTTTTTCAATTGCAATTCATATACAGCATTCAATGCCGAAAGATTTTTCGTCAAAGCATCTTGTTGCACTGCTTGTTCTTTACTGCTATCGCCAATTGATGCAAAGTTTGCATTCAATCCTTCCAATAATTGATGATAACTGCTACCGGAATTTGCAATAATTGAAGCTGTTTGCGAAGCCGATGTTTCTATAATTTGAGAAGATTTCATACCTGCTTGTGCAATTGCTTCGGCAGTTTGTTTTGAAGACGATGCTATTACATCAAATGTTTCGTTCATTCGTGATGTTGAAGCCGTGAACGCGCCTGCTAAATTACTTGCCGAATCAGCTGCTTTGTTTACATTGGAAACAAATGAATCGGTAGCAACCGCAGTATTGGTAAGTTCGCCTATGTTTTGAACATTGGTATTCAACGATTCTAAATTGTCGCCCAATCGTTCAAACAATTCAGGACCAAGTTTTCCCTGCTCCAACAATTCATCGAATTTTTGAAGAGCAGTTCCCCCACTATGACCGCCACCTTCAACTCGTTTACCCGACACACCATCTTCAACTTCATCTAAACCGGCAAGTTCCGGATACACCAACGTCCAGTCTAATTCTTCATGCAAAGGCTCAAACGCCGAGAAGAAAAATATTAACGCTTCGGTTGAAAGACCGACAATAAGCATCAAACTCGCACCCGGATAGTGCTGAATTTTAAATAACGCTCCTAAAAGCACAACCGATGCACCCCAACCATACACTTTCGCCATAAACTTTTTATAGCCTTCACCTTCTACTAATTCCGAAATACTCATAATTTATTTACATTTTAAAATTTAACTTTATTTTCTTTTTATATACTCCATAATACTATTAATAATACACTTGCGAATCGCCACGTTTGCCGTCATACGAGAAGTTACGTCCCAAATATGTTTGCACCGAACGGAAACCGATATAACTTTTTGCCGTATCTTGATATTCATACGTTGTTGTTCCGTTTTGCATATAGTATGCAACATCTTTCCACGAACCACCACGAATAACTTTACGTTTCATTACAATTGGGTCATCATCAAGCGCTCTATAATAATTATTGGTATTATTATCGTGAGTGAAACTATATGATGATTCATCGAATGCTGTTTGTGTCCATTCCGAAACGTTACCTGCCATATCATACAATCCCCATTCATTTGGCTCATAGTGAGCTACAATTACTGTGTGAATACCACCGTCGTCGGTATAGTTACCACGCATTGGTTTGAAGTTGGCAATAAAACAACCCAAATAGTTACGTGTATAGTTACCACCCCATGGGTACGGCGACGACGCCAAACCGCAACGAGCTGCATATTCCCATTCGGCTTCGGTTGGAAGGCGGTAATCATTCACAATTACTTTACCCACACTACGCAAATAACCATTACGGAGTTGCGTGCGCCATACATTGAACGCTGTTGATTGCACCCACGAAACACCCACTACCGGATAATTATCGTATGCCGGATGCCAAAAATACATAGATGTCATAGGGTCATTGTATGAATATGTGAAATCACTTACCCAACATAATGTATCGGGATATACATTAACTTCTTCTCTTATAATATATGTAGAGCGGTCTTTGATTGCGGTTGTTGTTCCATCGGCACGCAATACTTCGCCTTCATATTTTTTAGTTTTATAATTGTATGCACGATTTTCTTTCCCGCCTATTTTGTTCTTTTTGGCTGCTTGTTTTAAATCCATCCAATAAAACACATAATTCAACTGACGGGCATCAATTTGCCGTTGTTTGTAAAAACGTTCTTCACCAACTAAGAACATGTCAGCCAAAATCTCACGGGTTTCTGCTTCATTCCAGTCTATTCGCATTGACCAATTTATAAATTGGTCTTCATCCTCTAAGTCTTCGCCAAACTTATTAACGGTTACAAAAAACTCTTCTCTACCACCATCATCACGTAATTTTACGTAAGCCAACGAGTCGCGCACCCATTCTACAAATTGACGGTACTCATTGTTGGTAATCTCGGTTTCGTCCATCCAATATGATTGTAACGAAATTGAACGGTTTTGCGCTGTATGCGCCCAAGGAACGTCCTGGTCACTCGGACCAACGGTTAAACTCCCCATAGGAATATACAACATTCCAAACGGAACTTCGGTTGCCCAAACCGGTCGGTTCGATGCGCCCAAAACTTCTCCTGATTGATAATTTGAACAACTACTCAATAAAAGAATAATTGAACTAAAGAACAATACTTTTTTCATATTCACTCTGTTTAAAATAATTCGCAATTTAATAACTATTTTTTATTTTCCTACAAAAATCTTACACTTTTATATATTTTATTTTCTTTTTCTATTCCGATGGTAAAGCTATAACTTAGCATAAATTCAAGATTACCAACACTTTGCGTGTTCATTTTCGACAATAAAATATCATACGAAATTAGTGCCATTAAGCCATCGAATTTTGAATCATTATTGAATTGAACACCCAAAATTGGCGATAAATCCCCAGAAGTTGTATACGTAATTCCACCCATAAGAAAGCTCTTATATTCTGCAATTAGGTCAAAACTGAGTTGAGTTGCAGCAAAAGTGGTCTTTACAAAGGCGGCTGACTTGATTACCCAGAGCGGATTTACCGTTTTTAAATCATAGCCGGCACCCAGCCAATATGTTCGTTTGAAATAGTCCACTTTTTTACTTTGCATTTTCAATTTCGGTTGGTTTAATTCGGTAATTCCCAATGACGTGTAAAAATTCTGCGTTTTATAGCAGGCTCCAAATCCAAATATGGGATTGATATAATTTTTCTCTGCCGTTAATTGTTGCACAAAGTTATCGTTGGGACCATCGGGATAAATAGGATTTTTCAATTCCCAGCCTATGGAATTTATGCCGGCACTCAAACCCAAGCCCAATTCGCCGGTTCCAAAATCTATAAAATAAGCATAGTTTGCTTTAAAATGCAGGCGATTTTCAAAACCCTGGCTCAATTGATTAATAGTTACCCCCACCCCACTTTTAATTTTCTTTATCGGCATATCTACATTAAGCCATGTTGATTGCGGTCCCGAATTTTCGGGCAAACCCATGTATTGATTGCGAACAAGTATTTGCGCCTTGCCCATTCCTCCAATACCCGCCACCGCAGGATTGAACGAAAGTTGCTGATATTTATGCAACGTGCTGCGGGGAATTTGCTGCCCTGCTGCAAAATTTGCCGTAAATATCACACTTACAAAGGTTAGTACTATTGTCCGTAAATTCATACTTTATGGATTATAAAATTTGGGTCGGTAAAGAAAAATAAAATATTATGAAAATGCAAATGTTTTTCACAAATTTTAATTTTTGCTTTTTCGTTGCAGTTCCATTAACCAACTATCGGGAATATTTTCATTTGAAAACGATTGATAATCACTATAATTGCACGGCACCATTCTTTTTTCATTATAAAGCGGTAAAAAAAGTTCTACCCACATTTGTTTTGTGATTGTGTGCTCAAAAAATCGAACATCGTGTTCAAACAAATCATTTTTCACATAATATATGGTATAAAACTCCTCATTATCATATTGTATTGTGTTTCGTTGCGAAATTCCATCGAGCACATACCATAGTAATAAGGCACACACAGTAGCTGAAGGTTTTACACTATTTATATGTACAGGATTAAACTCCGATAACAAAAATGTATTCATTTCGTATGAAAATCCGGCATACCATGCCATTTGACAGGCATCTTCCACATATAAGCCGGCAGGCAATTGGTCTCTATTGGCATCAAATTCCGAATAACGCAGAGCGGTGGTATCGAAACTTATCAATTGCGCCTCACGCAACATAGGCTCGGTATGTTTTGCATTGTGAAATACATTGCCCAAGCGAATATGCGGAAAATTATTGGTACGCAAAAAATCGTAAGCGGTTTTGTGCGACAAATATTCCTGTAAAGCTATATAGTTGATTTTCACATTGTCGTACGTTTCGGCAAGTTGCGCAATATAATTGGTATTATAAAAATCTTCGCTTTCGAGTTGCATATCAATTTGTGCGTCAATGCAGGTAATTGTTGGAAATTCGTCTTCGTTCAATCGTTCTTGGGCAAGAGTGAGCGTAATTTCTTGTGTTCCGCCTATAATTATCAGCGGTTTATTGTATTTTTCTAATTGTTTACACAATTCCTGTACAATAATATATGAGTCTTTCACTGTTTTTCCCAACCGGCAATTTCCTAAATCACAGATTTTTAGGGGTTTTTCGGTTGCAAATAAACTGTATAATTGTTCGCGCACACAATCGGCGGCTTTTCCTGCGCCTTGATTTTCGGAATTTCTATCTTCTTGATAACCAACTATAAAAACATCGTAGTCAGAAAAATCATAATCTTTGTAATTGCGCACAATTTCTGCGGGAATGTGATTTTGCTGCGTGGTGCAGTTTGTTGGTTCTAATAAATCGGATAAATTCATTTATACTATATATTATTGTATGGATTTTTTGCTGAAATGGAGCGCAAATATACAGTTTAATTGAAAATTGAGAAACGTTTGTTCAACGAAGTTAATTGAGAATTGAAAATTATTTTATTAAAAAGGTAAGTATTGTAAAAAATTAGTATATTTGTGAATTGTAAAACAATAAAAATATATTGCCTATGATAGTAAAAGCGTAGAATTAATACGCACATTTTTATGTTGGAAAAAGCATTTTAAGTTTCTTTCTCGCGATAAGTTTAGCGGTTTAAAGTAGTAGAAAGTTTAAGTTGAGATGCTCGCGTTGTTTGGCGTGGGCTTTTGATTTATTCTGTTACTACGGGTTACGCTAAACACCTTCGCGAGCGGGATACTGAAAAGTACCACGCTTTTTTTATGTCAAAAATTAAAAAATCGACGACGGGAAAACCGCCACAATATATAAGACAGAATTGCAACTGTTCTCTCAAAAAATGCAAAAATTAAAATTTATAAATTTTTGTCTACGTAAAGGCGCGGACGTTAAACTAAACTCTAAAATGAAAAAAATAGTATTAATTTTAATGGCAGTGATTGGATTTGCTTTTGCTGCTAATGCGCAAGATTGTAGTGGTACTTGTTCGTGGTGTCGTGCTCCGTTAAAAACAGATAAGATACGATGCCCTAAGTACTGTAGCAATGGAATAGTGGTAAAAATTTGTACAGATTGTGTACAATGTACAGATTGTAAGGGATATAAAAAGCAAAAGTGTAATTCGAACGATGGGCGCAATCAATATGATAGATGGACTCATTGCCCAAATTGTTCCCTTTGTGGTGGAGACGGATTGATGAATGGAACACAAGAAACAGGTTGTACTTGTTGTGGTGGTACTCCTAAACAAGCAGGGGCAGGTTGGGTGTACGGTTGTAGATGTACAAAATGTAACAAGGAGTATGTGGATTGTAAGTAACACTTAAATTTTTAACTTTATGAGGAAACTATTTTTAAGTTTTGGTTTGCTGCTTGCAATTTGCTCAATTGCGGTAAGCCAAAATAATATACCAAAAGCCACTTATGATGAAGGAGTTGTGATTAATGGTGTGAAATGGGCTACACGAAATGTAGGAAGACCAGGCACATTTGCACCGACGTCCAATTCTCAAGGTGGTAAGTACCAATGGAATAGTAAAATTGAATGTGACAGTATTGATTGGTCTCAAAATACGCCAACCGGAGATACATGGGAAAAATCTAACGACCCCAGTCCTGCAGGTTGGAGAGTTCCTACTATTGAGGAAATACAAACATTGCTTAACAAAGATAAAGTGCGTGTGGTACATATAAAAAACTCAGGAATGAGATTTATAGATAAAGCAACCGGCAAGTCTATATTTTTACCTTTCAATGGTAGTTGTTTCAGTGATGATAATAAAAGAGGAATAGACGTTACCGATGTTTATATAATGTCCTCTGCTTCTTATTGGAGCAATTTGACATACGATACGGTTGATGCATGTGGCTTATCATTTCTCCATATTTTATACGATTTCGGAGATGTATCATCAGATATAGAATGGATATGCAACATAAAACGTGGTGTTGGTCATTGCATTCGTAGCGTTGCTGAATAACTATCGGAATCAAGATTTTCAGAATTAAGTGATTTTCAGAATAATAACATTTTGTAAATTTTGATTCAGTAATAACCAAACAAAGCCTCGCAATTTCTTGCGAGGCTTTGTTTATTCTTATTTTGCGTTCGTTATAAAATTATTGCGTTTAATGCAAAAATAGGGCAAAAGCATGAAATTTTACAAATGTAAAATTGAACTAAAAAGGCTGAAAGCCTTATATATACCAGCACAGGGCAACGCCCTGTGTAAAATGCGACCACGAAATTCCGCCCTGTAAGGGCAAAATATTTGAATTTTCGATTATTATTTTGCCCTTACAGGGCGAATTTCCCGTTTGTTCATTATCGTAGGGCGATGCCCTACGCTGGGTTATACAAGGCTTTCAGCCTTACAAAATCAAAAATAAATTTCATGCTTTTGCCCTAATGCAAAAACACAAAGTTGAACAAATTTGAAATTAAATTGTATCTTTGCAGCACGAAGAAGACTTTTTTGGGCGCGTTCTAATGGCTTATGCTTTACGTGCCGGTTAAAGGTTCTTTTACAAAAACACTTTGGCGATGACGGTTAATTTTCTGTCTTGTTTCCAAAGTGTTTTTTTATTTTGTGATTTACTTCTTCTTAACCCCCGCAATCGCATAACACTCCTCCAAAGTCAAATCCTCAGGTTTTTGTTTCGAAGTAATTCTAAAATATTTTTTATTGTGATATACGCTTGGTTTGCCCCAACGGTCGAGCATTACGCCGATTTTTGCATCTTCGGGAAAGGATTTTATGTGTCGTTTTTCGTCTTTTTCTCGTTTTTGCTTAATAAGCGCAACTGCTTGCTCCAAATTAATGGTAAAAATATCGGGCTGATTTTTGCCAATCGAAGTAAATGTTTTATTGTGCGAAATAAACGGTCCGAAACGACCGGTATTTACCTCCACTTTTTTACCTTCAAAATCGCCGAGATTGCGAGGAAGTGTAACTAATTTCAACGCTTCGGCAAATGTAATTGTTTCGGGAGTTTGTCCTTTCATCAAACCTACGTAACGTTTGTCGGCATCAGCAGTTTCGCCCAATTGTACAAATGGACCAAATCTGCCGACTTTCACGTACAGATTTTTTCCTGTTTTCGGGTCGGTTCCCAACGGCTTTTCATCGCTTTGATAAAGCAATTCTAAGGCTTCCTGCAAAGTTATTGTTTCTATCAACTGACCTTTTTGCAAACTTGCGAATAACGGTTTTTCAGTTTCCGACGCCTCGCCCAATTGTACCATTGCACCAAAACGCCCCATTCGCACCGTAACCGGTTTGTTGGTTTTGGGGTCTATTCCCAATTCCCTACCGCCGGTGCCGCGCTCCGAAGTTTCCATTGTTGCATCAACAGTTGTGTGAAATGGTTTGTAAAATTGGTCAATCATGGTTTGCCACTGCAATTTGCCTTCGGCTATATCGTCAAACTCTTTTTCTACGTTTGCCGTAAAATTGAAATTTAAAATATCGGGGAAATTTTTTAGCAAAAAATCGTTTACCACTATTCCCATATCGGTTGGGAATAATTTTGCTTTTTCGGCTCCAAAATTTTCCGATTTTTCGGCAGTTTTTATTGTAGAATTTGTAAGAGTTACAACTTTATAATTTCGTTTTGTGCCCGGTTTGTCCTCTTTTACTATATACCCGCGTTTTTGAATTGTTGAAATCGTAGGCGCGTATGTCGAAGGTCGTCCAATGCCCAATTCCTCTAATTTGCGCACCAGCGTGGCTTCGGTGTAACGCGGCGGATGTTGCGTAAATCGCTCCATAGCTTGCATAGTTTGCAAATCGAGCGGTGCAGCAACTTTCAAAGGTGGCAAAATTACGTTTTCGTCTTCTACTTCGTCGTCCGACGATTCCATATATACTTTCAAAAATCCGTCAAAAAGTATCACTTCGCCTTTTGCCACAAAATTTGTAGCCTTTGCCTGCGGGCAATCTATTGTAATAGTAGTGCGTTCAAAACGGGCATCTGCCATTTGCGAAGCTATGGTACGTTTGCGAATTAATTCGTACAAACGTTGTTCATCGGACGATGACGAAACCACTTCGTTATCAACATAAGTCGGACGAATTGCCTCGTGCGCCTCTTGCGCTCCCTTCGATTTTGCAGCAAACTGACGCACTTTGCTGTATTGCTCGCCAAAAGTTTTTGTTATATGATTTTTTATCGTATTAATCGCAAGTCCCGACAAATTCGTAGAGTCGGTACGCATATAAGTTATGTGTCCTTCTTCGTACAAGCGTTGCGCCACTTGCATAGTTTTAGCCACCGGAAAACCAAGTTTGCGGCTCGCCTCTTGTTGCAAAGTAGATGTGGTAAACGGCGGAGCAGGCGATTTTGTTGCCGGTTTTTGTTCGCACGCCGAAACTATAAAATTCACGCCGATTGATGAACGCAAAAACGCCTCAGATTCGGCTTGTGTGTCAAATTTTTTATTTAATTCTGCCGAAAAGCTATATGGTTTTCCTGCGTGTTCTACGGTAAATATTGCCGTTACTTTAAACGCCGACGTGCTTTCAAAAGCAATAATTTCACGTTCTCTATCAACAATAATGCGCACACTCACCGATTGCACCCGTCCGGCAGAAAGCGATGGTTTTACTTTTTTCCACAACACAGGCGAAAGTTCAAAACCAACCAAACGGTCTAAAACACGGCGAGCTTGTTGAGCATCAACGAGTTGCTCGTCTATGGCGCGTGGATTTTGTATGGCATTAAGAATGGCATCTTTGGTGATTTCGTGAAACACAATACGTTTTGTGTTTTCTTTTTTCAATTTAAGCACTTCGTACAAATGCCACGCAATAGCCTCTCCCTCACGGTCTTCATCGGAAGCAAGCCACACCATTTCGGCATCTTTTACATTTTTTTTCAGTTCAGCAACCGTTTTTTTCTTATCGGCAGGAATTTCATAATTCGGCGTGTACGATTTACCTGTCATAGTTACGCCAAGTCCCTTTTTCTCCAAATCGCGAATATGCCCAAAACTCGATTTCACAACATAATCAGCCCCTAAAAAACGCTCTATCGTCTTTGCTTTTGCCGGCGACTCCACAATTACCAAATTTTTTGCCATACCTATATATATTGTATAATGTTTTCAAATAATTCGGCAAAAGTAAAAAATAAATTATATTTTTGTAGGTCAAATATTTAAAAAAAACTTTTTATTATGAAAAACACACATTCAAAAAACTCATTTTTAAGCAAATTTGGTTTTGCTTCACTGCTCATTTTCATTGGATTATTTCTTTTAGTATTACAATTAGACTGGATTTCGCCGCAATGGCGACACATAGTTTTTTCGTGGAAAATGCTTGTATTTGTGGGCGGTTTGCTCATTTTTGTAAAAGGTTGCCGCTTGAGCGGCGGCATTATTATGGCTGTCGGTCTGTTTTTTCTTGCTCCGGCACTTCTTCCGAAAATATTCCCCAACACCGACCCAAAATATTTTAGCGATTTTACATCGAAATATTGGGCAATACTGTTAGTTATTGCAGGTGTGGGCATTGCCATAAAAAAAACAACTAAACAAACAATAACCTGTTGTTCCAAAAAATCGACCGTTTTTTCACACGAAAAACAAAATTTCGATGAAGGTTTTATACAAAAAAAATGCAGTTTCGGCAGCAATGAATATACCGTAACCGCTCAGGAATTTACCGGCGGTTCTCTGCAAAGCACTTTTGGAAGCATGGTTTTGGATTTGCGCAAAACGAATTTACCCGAAACTCCCGTTACACTTGCCATAAAAGTAGAATTTGGAGCAATAGAACTTCGTGTGCCCAACGATTGGGTGGTGGAATTGAATGTTGAACAAAATTTTGGAGCAATGGAAGATACTCGTGCTTTTTCGGGCGACAACACAAGTAATAAAAAACTTATTATTGTTGGCTCGGTTGCTTTTGGCGGGGGAGAGATTAGGAGTTAGGAAATAGGTGTTAGGGATTAGGAAACGAGGTTTTAGGCAACAAATGCAACAGCGAAAACGAAAATCACAAAATAAAGTTCACAAAAGTCCGGCACTTTTTATAATTGCCGCCCTCGTTGTGGGCTTGGCATTTTTGCTCCATCAATTTACGAGCAGTCAAGCGTTACATTCTAATAGCACAACAACGCAAAAATCTGAAACAATTCAATCTTCGTCAACGGAAACAATCGAAGGCATTGAAATTCCCGCAAAAATTCCCAACCGAAACGAAATTTTTATTACCCATACCGGTTTTACCGTGAGTTACAATCCCGATTGGAAAATTCCGAATTGGGTTGCCTACGAACTGACCAGCGAAGAAGTTGCCGGCGAAGAACCTCGCAGCAATCGTTTTATGCCCGACCCAAATCTTACGCTTGCGCAAACTGCCACCGACAATGATTACAAAAATTCCGGTTGGGACAGAGGACACATGGCTCCGGCTGCCGATATGAAATGGAGCAAACAGGCAATGAAAGAATCGTTTTATTTTTCAAACGTTTGTCCGCAAAACCGGAATTTGAATGCCGGAGTTTGGAATAGTTTGGAAGAACAAGTGCGTGCGCTTGCCTTACAAAAAGGTTCTATTTACGTGGTTTGTGGTCCCATTATTGACGAAAATCCGCAAACAATTGGCGAAAATAAGGTTGTTGTACCTCAGCGATTTTTCAAAGCATTGTTGCAAAATAGTAATGGCAATTGGCATGCAATCGGTTTTGTGTTCGACAACAAAAGCGGCAAACGACCACTTTCTACGTATGCGCTATCAATCAATGAATTGCAGGAAATTACCGGAATTACATTTTTTCCGTCTTTACCCGTTGACATTGCCGAAAGTGTGAAATCGGAAGTTGATTTTACGCAGTGGGCAATTAGTCGGAAATAGAAAAAGAACGCGGATAACGCAGATGACACGGATTTTCGCAGATAATTTTAACAGCAAAAATCCGTGTTCATCTGTGTTATTCGCGTCATCTGCGTTCTAAATTTAAACAAGGGGTTTAAACCCCTTGTTTGTTATGCTACGCCTTTTTCCCTCGCGCCGCAATCAAAGTATTTGAAATCAATGAACAAATTGTCATAGGACCAACGCCGCCCGGAACAGGCGTGATATAACTGCATTTAGGAGCAACTTCGTCGAATTTCACATCGCCTTTGAGTTTCCAGCCGCTTTTGGTTTCGGTGCTTGGCACGCGGGTTGTGCCCACGTCAATTACCACCGCACCTTCTTTTACCATATCGGCAGTAACAAATTCGGGCGAACCGATTGCTGCAATTACAATATCGCCGCGGCGACATTCTTCGGCAAGATTGGCGGTGCGACTGTGACATACTGTTACCGTGCAATCGCCCGGGTAGCCTTTTTGCGCAAGCATTACGCTCAACGGACGACCTACAATATTACTTCTGCCTATAATTACACAATGTTTTCCAGCGGTGGGAATATTGTAATATTTCAACAATTCCAAAATTCCGGCAGGTGTAGCCGATTTGAATGCGGGCAAACCAATCATCATTTTTCCCACATTTATCGGGTGGAAACCGTCAACGTCTTTTTCGGGGGCAATTGACTCGATTACTTTTTGTTCGTCAATGTGTTTTGGCAATGGAAGTTGCACTATAAATCCATCAATATCAGGATTTTGATTAAACTTTTCTATTTTTTGCAATAATTCTTGTTCGCTTACCGTGTCTTCAAATGTTTGCAAAGTAGAGCGAAAACCAACTTGTTCGCAGGCTTTTACTTTGTGATTGACGTAAGTAATGCTACCGCCATCGTTGCCCACCAAAATTGCCGCCAAATGAGGCGTCTTAAATCCCTGTGCGTGTAATTCTTTTACTTGTTCGGCAATTTGCAATTTAATTGCTTCGCTTACTTTTTTTCCGTCGATTAACTGCATAATTTATTTATTTTGAATTTCTCTTATTTCGAAACAATAAAGCCTACGGGTTTTCGTGGTTTATCTAATTCTTTCTTTTGCTCTACCAACTCGGTTAATACTTGGTACACATCATTAAATTGAGTATTAGTATCTCGCATAAAATGCTCCAATTTTTGATTAAGTTCAGCATAACCTAATGCGTATTGACGAAGAACAATAAATGCACGAATAATTTGAAGATTAACTTCTATTGCTTTTTTACTTTTTAATACACTCGCCAACATGGCTACCCCATGCTCTGTGAAAGCATTGGGTAAATATCGAATACCACCCCAACTTGAGGTCACAATTTGTGACCTCAAGTTGCTAAATTCTTCATTTGTAAGCGTAAACATAAAGTCCAAAGGAAACCTTTCGTTATTACGTTTTACCGACTGGTTTAAAACTTTTGTAGGCACTTCATACATTTCCGCTAAATCGAAGTCTAACATCACTTTACGACCTCGTATTTCATAAATTTTGTTCTGAATAATCGTTAACTCCATTTTTTTAGTAGTCAGTATTTTAGTTATTCAGTATTTTAGTACTCACTACTGAATACTGATATACTGAATACTCTCTTATAATTTCAGTCCCGGCATCATCTGCTGCATCATGCGGCTACCGTTTACGCCCGACATTTTTTTCATCATTTTTTTAATATCGTCAAATTGTTTTATCAAGCGGTTTACATCTTGAATGGTTGTGCCGCTACCCATGGCAATGCGTTTGCGGCGTGAACCGTTTATAATATCGGGCGAATTGCGTTCTTTTGGAGTCATGGAATTGATAATTGCTTCCATACCTTTGAACGCATCGTCGTCAATATCAACGCCTTTGAGCATTTTTCCCATGCCCGGAATCATACCGGCAAGGTCTTTTAAGTTGCCCATTTTTTTGATTTGGTGGATTTGTGCCAAAAAGTCCTCGAAATTGAATTGATTTTTCGCAATTTTCTTCGACATTTTGCGAGCCTCTTCCTCATCGTATTGCTCTTGCGCACGTTCCACAAGCGACACCACGTCGCCCATGCCCAAAATACGGTCAGCCATACGGGTTGGGTAGAAAATGTCAATTGCATCGAGTTTTTCGCCAATACCTACAAATTTAATAGGTTTTTGCACCACGCTGCGGATTGAAAGAGCCGCACCACCACGAGTGTCGCCGTCTAATTTGGTAAGCACCACGCCCGTGAAATCCAATCTGTCGTTAAACTCTTTTGCTGTATTCACGGCATCTTGACCGGTCATAGAATCCACCACAAACAAAATTTCCTGCGGATTGACAGCCTGTTTTATGGCGGTAATTTCGGTCATCATAACCTCGTCAATCGCCAAACGACCGGCGGTATCTATAATTACAAGGTCTTTGTTGTTCTCTTTTGCGTGGCGAATTGCTGCTTTGGCAATTTCCACCGGATTTTTTTCTTCGATTTGTGCAAATACCGGCACACTGATTTGCTCGCCAAGCACCTGCAATTGGTGTATAGCTGCCGGACGATACACGTCGCACGCTACCAAAAGAGGATTTTTACCCTGTTTGCTTTTGAGCATATTTGCCAATTTACCGCTCATGGTGGTTTTACCCGAGCCTTGCAAACCAGCCATAAGTATAATTGCCGGCGAACCTTTACTGTTAAGGTCAGCCTTATCGCCGCCCATTAAAATGGCAAGTTCGTCGTGCACAATTTTTGTCATCATTTCGCCCGGGCGCACTGCCGCAAGCACATTGTGCCCAAGCGCTTTTTGTTTTACGTCTTCGGTAAATTGCTTGGCGGTTTTGTAATTCACGTCGGCATCGAGCAGGGCGCGACGCACATCTTTTAGCGTTTCGGCAACATTTATTTCGGTTATTCGTCCCTGCCCCCGGAGCAATCGAAACGACTTGTCTAAACGTTCTGATAGGTTTTCAAACATAGCTTATAAATTGTATTGAGGTGCAAAAATACGAATTAATTGTAAATTGTAAATTGTAAATTGTAAATTATTTTAGGATTGTGTAAAAGGTGCAGCGCACCGCAAATATTTGTAGCAAAAAAATCTCCACTACAAAAGGTGCGTAGCACCGTAATATTTGATTTTTATATTACGATGCTACGCATCTTGCTTTTATGTCGTATGATTGCTACAAATATTTTCGGTGCTATGCACCTTTTTATTTTGCGAGTACGGGGCGAATGGAAAAGCCTTCATTGCCATTGCAACCGTACACTCCAACATAACCCTCGCAAACAAACAAATGGAAAGCGAGATTCCTGTAATTCTCATCTATCGTAGCACCCCAATAGAAACCAAATTCGTCTGTGTCGGAAAGTTCGCCAGTGTCGTGAATACGACTGCCTACTGCCGGAAAGAAAAGAGAATTACCGGTAGCTTTATCGGTAAATTTACGTCCATTTACATTGTTTTGGGTAGTCCATTTGTTGGTTACTTTTGCTGTATCCAACAAAGTACGCTGTTCTTCTTCTGTTGGCACTCGCCAACCTACGGGGCTGGGGTCATTAGCTTTTTCCCACATAATGCCGGTTGATGTTGTTGTGTCCCAATTATCAACTTTAATCCATGCGGCAGGCTCTGTTGCACTCCACCCCTTTTTCCTATTCCACTGGTAAAACATTCCCGCACTTTCAGGAGTTTTTGCAAAAGTTCCGGGGGCATCTACATTGCGGGTTGCCCATGTTACGCCGTTTATTACTACGCCTGTGTCGGTGGTGTCGGTGTTTTGGGCGAAAAGCCCCCCTGCCCCCCACGAGGGGGTAAGAAAGAGGAGTAGTTTAATGATTTTTTTCATAATTTGAATGTTTGAATGAATAGGCAAAAATACAAATTTTATTGAAAAATGATATTTCGTTGGACAATCGCACGAAATTTCTCAATTCGCACATTGCCTTGTAGAGACGTGGCGTGCCGCGTCTCCTTGCATTTTGAAAAAGAGACGCGGCACACCACGTCTCTACATCATGCGCACAATTAATTTCGTGCGTTTGCCCCATAATTTACAATTGTTTTTATATTTTTGCACACTCATTAAAAACACAAAACAATGAACATAGAACAAATTCTTACAACAACCATACAACAAGCCGTTGCCACACTGTATAATACTGAAATAGACACAAATAGCATACAAATACAAGAAACCCGCAAAGAATTTGACGGCGACAAAACAATTGTAGTATTTCCGTTTTTGAAAATTTCAAAAAAATCGCCGGAGCAAACTGCTGCCGAACTTGGCGAATATTTGCAGGCAAACGTGAGCGAAATTGCTTCGTACAATGTTATAAAAGGATTTTTAAATATTTCTATATCAACCAATTATTGGATTGATGTGTTGCAAAATGCGGCTTTGCAAGGCGCAAATTACGGTAAAAAGCCGGTAACAGAAAAATCGCCTACGGTAATGGTGGAATATTCGTCGCCAAACACCAATAAACCGCTGCATTTGGGGCATATTCGCAATAATTTATTGGGATTTGCCATTGCGCAAATTTTGGAGGCAAACGGCAATCGTGTTATCAAAGCTAATTTGATTAATGATAGAGGTATTCATATTTGTAAATCAATGATTGCGTGGCAGTTATACGGCAATGGCGAAACTCCGCAATCAAGCGGTACAAAAGGCGACCACTTGGTGGGAAAATATTATGTAGCATTCGACAAACAATATAAAGCTGAAATTGAGACTCTTATGAAACAAAATATGAGCGAAGACGAAGCAAAAAATGCTGCGCCAATTATGCAACAAGCCCGCGAAATGCTCGTAAAATGGGAACAAGGCGACACCGAAACCATTGCTCTGTGGGCTCGCATGAATAATTGGGTGTACGACGGTTTTGGCAAAACATATTCTCGCATGGGCGTGGCGTTCGACAAAATGTACTACGAATCGCAAACCTATTTGCTTGGCAAACAAATTGTTATGGACGGTTTGGCAAAAGGCGTTTTGTACAAAAAAGACGATAATTCAATATGGGCAGATTTAACAGCCGAAGGTTTAGACCATAAATTACTGCTCCGTCCCGACGGAACTTCGGTGTATATGACCCAAGATATTGGCACGGCAATTGAGCGTTTCAAGGAATTTGGCGATATGCAGGAATTGATTTACGTAGTGGGCAATGAGCAAAATTATCATTTTCAAGTATTGGCATTAATTCTCAAAAAACTTGGCTATGCGTGGGCTGATAAAATTTACCACATGTCGTACGGCATGGTGGAATTGCCCGAGGGGAAAATGAAAAGTCGCGAAGGAACCGTTGTAGATGCCGACGATTTAATGGAAGATATGTTGCAAGATTCAATTGCAATTTCGCAAGAATTGGGAAAATTAAGCGGACTTTCACCTGCCGAAGCTGCCGAAATTCACGAAATGATAGCGCAAGCGGCGTTAAAATATTTTATTTTGAAAGTTGAACCGCGCAAAACTATGCTGTTTAATCCGCAGGAATCAATTGATTTTAACGGAAATACAGGTCCCTTTATTCAATACACACATGCTCGCATTTGCTCGGTGTTGCGCAAAGCTGCCGACCAAGGAATTTACCCACCAGCGCAATTACCTAAAATTCAATGTGCTCCGCTTGAAATAGAACTGATAAAAACAATTGCCCGCTATGGCGAAGCTATTGCCCTTGCCGGCGCAGAACACGCACCGTCGCACGTGGCAAATTATGTGTATGATTTGGTAAAATTATTCAACCAATTCTATCACGAACATTCTATTTTGAACGAACCGAACGAGGAACAAAAATTGCTGCGCTTGGCGCTTGCCAAGCAAACTGCTACGATTGTGGCTTCGGCTATGGGTTTGTTGGGGATTAGGGTGCCGGAGAGAATGTAAAGAATTGCGACAATACAAAAAGTACAATACAGTACATATAAAATAATTTGATAATAATAATCTCATTTTTAGTTATTGAAAATGTAAAAAAGTTGTATTATTGCGTATATTTATTCGTGTGGGCAATGCCGAAACTGTGGAACACAACAAAAATAAGGTTGAAAATTCTGTGCAATTTGATAGTTTCAAAAAAAGTTTCTAATTTACGTAATGACACATTAATTAAATAAAGAAAACAGCCATGAAGACCTTAAAAGTGATTAGGAGGTTGGGGGTTGAGATTGAACAATATGAATTATTGAAAAAAATAAGTATTAATCTAATAAAAATTAAAATCATGAGATCAAGAACACATTCTAATTTATTTTATCGCTTCATTCTAAAAATGAAGATAGTGTTGATGTTTTTTTTATTTGTTCATTCTTTATTTGGACAAAGTTTTGTTCTTCCAGCAGTCACCCCTATGATAGTAATAGGTGGAATTTATTATGGAAAAACAGCCGTAATTAATAAAAATGATAATTTAAAAATGCAATTAGCTATTTTAGATTATGATCTTTCTACTCAAACAATGAAAATGCAATTTGGAAATAAAGCTTACTACAGCAATATCCCGACTTGGCAACTCATACCTTTGGTCAAATATGTAGAATCAAATGATCCAATAATTTTAAGTATAACCATGTTGGAATCAAATGACAAAATGATAAGACCTATTCATTATCATCCAGCTTTCGCTAATACAATATTGGGGTTACGGTTCTTACAAGCTGATTTATTATATACTCGAGCATATGAAGAATTAGAACCTCGACTATTGAATATTTTTGCAGATGGTGAAACTGATTTTTCTGCTACATCTAAACCATACCACTTGGGGAATGATGATTCATATATGTTAACAGATTTGCATTCAGATATAGAATTCAAAACATTAGAAAATCAGTTTTATTTGACAGGAGAACCTTATTATTTATTTACTCAAAATGCTTATGATTTAAATCACTATTTGCATATAATAAGAAATCACGTAGGTAAACAAATAGATCAAAAAGAATTTTATCCTCTAAAAACAATATTAGAAAATAACACTGAAAATTTTTCTTGGGAATGGGAAAAACTCCATAACACAATTGATTTTATGTATACAAAAACATATGCTACAAAAGTGGCAAAACGATTAAGAAAATTAATAGTAGATGAAGACATTAGTCCAAACGACACCGAATTGTATACATATTCTTACTATATAAACAATGTTTATGAAAAAATACTTTTATTAGAAAAGGCTTCCGAATATGACTATAATTTTATAGATGCCAGTCAATTTAAAGACCATTTTGATTGGTTGCACAAAGAATTCCCCGAAAGACAGTCAATAAAAGAAATATGTGAAATTGATAAAAATGTAACATCCGCACTCTCAGATTCAACTTTACACAAAGGTAATTATGCTAAAAATATTGCAGCATTAAAGTTAGAACCGATACAAGAGCTATATGTAATATCCCAGATTGCTTTGAAAAAAGAAATATCAGCAATTACAGTTCCAACTTCTCTAAAATTTATTGATGAAAATGTATTTAGTTATAATCCAAATGCGATGAATGCTTGCATACAAGCAATGCGTTGGTCTGCATTATTCAGAAATTTAAAATCGGCAAATCCAAAAGAGTGGAACAAGTTTGTAAATAAAGTTTCTTCTTTCGATGATTCTTCTTTTAAAATAAATACTCCTAAAAATTTAAAAGTTAAAACAAGAAGTTATTATGATTACTGATGTTTATCATAATAGAAAAGAAGATGTTATTCCAAAAAAGAATAACATCTTCTTTAGTTACACATGGAAAGACCGAGCAATTGCCATGCGCATTTATTATGACCTTGTTCGCTCCGATTTACTAGTATGGCGAGATCAAGTGGATGGTCTTCCCACCCATAATTTCAAAGAGGAAATTATACAAGAAATTGATAATTGTGATTATTTTGTTTTTTTAGACAGCGTTAATTATCGAACATCCTATTGGTGTGAGGAAGAAATAAAATATTTTTTTCAAATTAAAAAGTCTGAAGCCTCAAAAAAAATAATCCGATGTTTAGTGCAAGACGAAAAAGAAACGCACGCGGTCAAAGAATTATTTTATGAACAAAATTATCATAATTACTTTGACTTTACAGGTTTTGATGTCTATGATAATGATGGAAAATATAATACTGCAATAAATAGGTTGTGCTTTTCATTGGGGAGCGAGTTTATTCCATGGGCAAATATTGATAGTGAAAAAGATATAGAAGATGAAATATCTGCATTCCCTATTTCTGATTTAGATAGAACCACAATTTTAAAAGCATACGATGTTTTTAAAACACATTCCATGATGTTGTTTCCAAATGCGAAAAAGCATCTTGAAATTTTAATTGAGGACTTGAAATATGTGAAAATTATTGGTAATAGTAATCAAAATAAAAAAATTAATTCGTTCTATTTCAATTTAATTCTTATTCAGATAGAAATAAAAGATAATAATCTTGAACGGGCATTGCAAATTTGTAAAGAGATGATTACAAATTTCAGTTCAGACCCACGCACATGGAATAGTCTTGCAGTAGTTTACGCAGAAATGTTTAAAACTAAAGAAGCTTTAAATTATATTGAAAAAGCATTAGCACTGTTTGATGCTCAAACCGGAAAATTCTCAGAAAAACAAAAAATAGTTTTTCTATCAAACAAAATACGATTTCTTTTGAAAGCAGGCAAAAGCACGGATGCTTTAATCTTGCAGAAAGAATTGTTCTTTAATAAAAAATCTCATTTACTACTAACTCCGGAAGACTATTTATTGATGGTATCGTGCTATTTTATGTGTAATATGTATCAAGAGGCTTTGCCTTACTTATTGGAAGGACTTGACAAATTTTACGGAGACTCTCCATTGCATTCTCAACTTGGGCTTTACTATTATTATGTACAAAGAGATTACTTTAAAGCCATTGAACAACTTGAGATTGCTCATAGATATGAACCTCAGGTCATTCGTTATTGCCAAGAATTAATAACTCTTTATTTATTGTCATGTAACAGAGATAAATTAAGTTCTATCCTGCCTGAAATTTCAAATTTATCGCCCAAAACAGATGAGGATTTTTTTTGCTTGGGAAAAATTTATGAGCAAATTGGAGATAAATCGAAATCGAAATTTTATTATAAACAATGTAATCGAAATTATTGGGAGAAACTAATAAAATAAAATCATACAACTATTAATTTAATAAATTGAAAATCATGAAAACACTAAAATTGAAAAAAGTGCTATTATTTTGTTTGATGGCGCTTACATGTATGAGTTCTTGGTCTCAGGAGTTTTGGAAATTTGGGAATAAATATGCAGCACTTGTAGCATCACCGACAACTCCACTCTTAGAAAGAATGCAAAAAGAAAAGAGTTTGAATAGTTTAAATTTTGTATCAAAAGTAGGAGGCGTAGCTTTCCTTGCAGAAGCAGAACCTAATGATACAATTAAAAATGAAAATATAAAGATTGCATATAATGTAAATAAGCCTGATGGCTATCGTTTGGAAATAACAATAGGGGAAAAAACACTAAGTCCTTATCTTCCGGATTGGCAATTAATACCTATTGTTAAATATGTCAACAGTGATTATAACGCATGTGTTTCTCTCTTTGGAGAAAATGGAAATAATTCTTCCTATGAAATAACCTATCATCCCGCTTTCAATAATACATTGCTGGGTATACGTTTATTACAAGCAGATATTGCGTTAATGGATTTGAGTGTGAATTGGCAACTTCCAACATTTAATTCGAATCAAATTTTGGGAGAAGGAGAAAGCATAAAAAATAAGAATTCTTGGCAAGAAGATGCTATGAAAATCCAAAACTTAACGCATGCAGGAAATTTTAGTGCTTGGGTTTTAACGGATGATGACACAAGAGTTGTTTTTAATATTCAAAACAATACATTTAGTATGACAGGAACCCCATACTATCATTTTTGGAGATACGGCGCAGGTCTCAGAGAAAAACAGGCAAAAAGAAATAATTTAGTTTCTGAGTATAATGCCCAAGTAAAACTATATAATACAGGAAGAGGAAATCAGGCGCAGATTGAGCAAAATTTGAAAAAAATAAAACAAGAAATGGAAGAGTTGGATAAAAGTATTGACAAAGAGGTTACTGCCGATTACGCCACTATAAACAAACTGAAAAATAAATATGACTTATTGGAGCAATATAACCCATGTGTGTATTCAGCAATAAAAAATGTAATGCAATATTCCGCATTTTTTAGGTATGTAAAAAAGAAAGACCCAACAAATTGGGACACATTTTACAACAGATGTTCATCTGTACATATTAAACCAGTAGTAAAAACCCCAACAAGATTTCCAAAAAAATGAATGATATTTTTATAAGTTATTCAGCTCGTGATAGTGTATTTGCATTTCGTATATATCGCGACTTACACAGGTCAGGTCTAGAATCAGGTCTAAAAGTGTATTTATTTGAAGATAATAGAGACAGTGGAGTAGATTTTGAAAAAGAAATTCACTCCATGATTGACCAATCTCATACAATTTGTCTAATTGATAGCCCCAATGCCAGAAAATCGCAATGGGTCAAAAAAGAATGTGAGTATGCTATATCTTCTGGAAAGAGAATAATTCCATGTATAATTGCAAAACAAGGAGGGGTGCATTTCAAATTGTCATTTTGGAGATTCCTCATTGCGTTTGAAAAACAGGGAGATTGGTTTTCTAAAGATTTATTATTTCCCAATCAAACTACGGTCAGAGCGATAGATTTTAGCCATTTGGATGATAAAGAAGGTAGCCATTTGGATAATAAAGAAGAATACAAACGTGCTATTATTTCATTATGCAAAACTTTAAAGGTTGATTTCAAGCCAAAGTCAAAAGTCCCGCAAGCCAGGGATTTTGAAAAAGAAATTGCTCGATTAAAGTTACCGGATGAAGTAAAACAGTTCTTGATTAATGACTATGAAAATTTTTACTCAGCACATTTATTTGGTTTATCTACTCAAAAAAGCAGAATTGAAAATTTGATGCAAGACTGCAAAAAATATTGCGAAAAGCATGAAACGAATAAAAAGAGTATATTAATTTGTCATTTGGCATTGGGAGAAATTTATGCTGACAACAATGAAGATAGTAAGGCTTTAAAAGTCTTTGAAGAAGCGTGTAAAGAGTTTCCTGATGATGCTCGTCCTTGGGCAGCTATAAGTGCAGCTCATTTTTACTTGTCAAACTATCAAGAATCGCTAGAGGCGATTGAAAATTCTATTCAAATTATAGAAAAAAATCCTGACAGTGAATATTTGCAACAACATAAGGATGAAATGCTTTATAATAAAATACAAATACTTATTCAACTTCAACAATTTGATGAAGTATATTCGCTACTCAATCAAGACCATATAGATTTATCAAAGCCGGAATATTTATCTGCAAAAATTATATTGGCATTACAATTTAATCATAACTTTAGTTCTGAGTATCAAAAATTAAGCAAAAAATATTATTCATTTAATTTGAATCCTAATCAACTAAATAGAATTATTGGTGATTTGGAATCCCGCTTAGGACAATTCTATGTCAACTCCAATATTGAAAAATCATTACATCATTTTGATATTGCACGAAAAGCACAACCAACTAATATCCAGTATCATGCAGATTATTTTTTAGTAAAAAAAAGCATTAACAAATTGACCGTTCCAGAAATGAGAAACGTTTTAAAATCTCTTAACCCTCAAACAGATGTTGAATATTACTATTATGGACTAATTCATTTTCTTTCGAATAATAACACCGAATCACGATATTATTATGAGAAAAGTAAAATGTACCAATGGGGTTATTATAACTAATTAATTATCTGAAAATAATTTGACTTCTTTATGGCAACTAAATATGATCACTATGCTTTTATAAGCTACAACCACAATGATAAAGAAGATGTTATTTGGCTGCAAAATAGCATAGAAAAATATTCTATACCCACTAAGCTGTTAAAGCAACACAATATTATTGATCCTCCCCAAAAAATAAAAACTTTCAGGGACGATACAGATATGCCAATTGGCACAAATCTTTCCGAAACCATAAAAGAAGAACTTCGGAGGTCAAAATATTTAATCGTTTGTTGTTCGTTAAATGCGACAAACTCCTTTTGGGTAAGTAAAGAAATAGAATATTTTAAAGAATTAAAACGAGAACAAAATATTATTCCTATTATTATTGAAAAAAAGCCTGCCGAAATTTCCAATATTGAAGAAAAAACATATCCCAAAGGATTGTCAAAAGAACGGTTAGGCGTAAAATTATATGATAATGGAGACAATAAAGCCGGAAAACAGTTAGCATTATCAAAAATAATTGCCGGATTGTTTGGGTTACCTCCTGATGTAATTATTCAGCGAGACAAGCAAAGAGAATCTAAAATAAAATGGGCATGGGGTATCGGAATTACGACATTAATAGTTACCTTATCTACATTCTCAATTGTTTTATACGATCAAAATAAAAATATTTCTTCTCAATTATTTTTTCAAAAATCATTGACAAGCGAAAAGGTAGATAATACAAAAGCTTTACGTTACGCTGAAAAATCATATGAAATTAATCAAAATACGTTGGCTTTGGAAAGAATATCGACTCTCCGGAATAATTATTTCCTTTGGGACCAATTTAATAGTGATATTTCTGATACTTTTAAAATTATACCACATTTTATAACTTTTAGAGGTGATTCTTT
Source organism: Bacteroidota bacterium (assembly GCA_009786075.1). Taxonomy (GTDB): domain Bacteria; phylum Bacteroidota; class Bacteroidia; order Bacteroidales; family UBA1715; genus WQTX01. The sequence continues at coordinate 31,715 of WQTX01000013.1, forward strand.
TCCTCCGCAAGATATTGGATATTTTGCAGATTCCAGCCTCATAATGGTATTTTGTTCTAAAACAAAAAAAATTGAATTATGGAAACATGATACTTGTATAGATTCAAATTATTTTAATACAATATTAAAGGCTAATCCAATCTTATCTTCAAAAAAGCCAGATGATTTATTTACAATAGGTTTTATTAAAAATGATTTACAGGCTTTATCCTTTAATAAGGATAAAAAATCTATCTGACAAATTTTTCTATTCAAAATCCACAATGTATTGTCTTGGATAGCCTTTCTAGCGGACAAGCTGTTTTTAGGATATTTGACAATAGAACAAAGTTAATTATTTATTCCCCCGAAAGCGACAAAGCTATACTTTACAATTCCGTATCATACAATGGAGAGAGTTCTAAAAAAGATATTCCTATCAATAACATTAAAGATATTCAATATTCGGATAAACATAAATTACTCTTTGTTTCCACTCCGAATAAAGTTTTCGTATTAGATTTTTCAGGAAACCTTCTTGGTGAATTCAACGGACATGTATCGTGGCATTGGTGGAATGCACAATTTTCTTCCGGTGGAGATAGTATACTTATGGTATGTACAGTCAATAAATGTTGTAAATGGGTTGCTCCATTAAAAAGAAATATTAATCAACTATTTGAATTATACGATGATGTCGTGTATGATGTTGTCTTTCATGATAATTTTTTTTTAACATTATCTAAAAATAAAATGGCAAAAGACAGCTATAATAAATTAATATTGTGGGCAAAAGACGGATCAAAAATATCGACTATCTATAATAATCGAGATGCGAACGAATATATAAATAGTGCATCATTCTCTTCAGATGGAAAGAGAATAATCACAGTATCTTACTCAAATACAGAATATAAAAGTAATTTTCGTGAATATGACCTATCCGGAAACGAAATATTTAATGTGGAAATTCATGGGCATGTCAAAAATGTATTTTATTCCGGATCATCTGATAAAATTTGGTTTTATAGTCGCGAAAATAAATTGATATTTGTGGATAAAAAGGGAAAAAAAACAGAAAAAGATTATAAGCCAAAATATTATAAACCTGTTACAGGCTTGAAAAGAATTTTATTTAATACTGCACTCACAGTTAACCCCAATGATGATCTGGTGTTGTCTCTTTTTAAAATTCCGAATAATAATATACCCGAAAAAATAGAAACAATTCTTGTAAGCGAGAATTATTATATTGTTGCTACACACGATAATACATTTGTATTGTTAAATTCCGAAGGAGCTATATTGCATAAAGAAAACTTTAAGTCAAAAATAAAAAATGTTGTACTATCTCAAGATGAGTCATATTTTGCAATATCCGGTTTAAATAAAGTTCAATTCTATAGAACACAAAAGACAAAATGTATTTTAACTAAAAGTTTTGATTCCCTCAATATAATAAATGTAACAATAACTCCAATTAACAACTATTTTTCTATTCAAGATTCAAAACAAACTTTCCTGTACAATAATTCAGGAAAATTAATTTTAAGCGGTCCTGTCATGGAGAATCATAATAAGTTTGAAATATCGAATGACGAAAATTACATCATATTCAAATCTACGGCTTTCGCGGAAGTCTGGGATATAAATAAAAGATTCAAAATTAATGTTTTAAAAGGGAAAACAGGGATCAACTATTGGGGATATGCCAAGTTCTTCCCTGATAATAATTATATTTTCAATACTTATGGAACATTATACCCTGTTATTTGGGAAATGCCTTTTGAGACATTAAGATGGCTGCAAAATGCAACTATTTCTCAATTAAACAAAGATGATTAGATCATGTCAACAACTTAAAACTAATGTGCAGATTAATATGAACAATTGGAACAACTATTTTCTTTTCATAATAATTGTGGGATTATCTTCCTGTGATAACTATTCTCACAATAAAAATGATGATAAAAAATACCTGCAATGCTTTTTCGAGAAGGTGGATTGTCTTGATTCATTATCTAAAATAGAGATAGATACAATCATTGACAATAGAGACCGGAAACGATATCCGGTAATTTCTATTGGAAATCAGGTATGGTTTGGGAAAAATTTGGATTATGCTACGCCAACTTCATTTTATTACAGGAATGATTCTTCTCGTGCTTCCTACGGACGATTATATTATTATAAGGAAACAGAATCAGCTTGTCCCGAAGGATGGAGAATTCCAACAGATGTAGATTTTTATGAATTAATTGATTATTTAGGAGGTCCATTTTTAGCTTCAAAAAGTCTAAGATCAATCAATTATTGGGATGACGATTCAAACGGAACAAATAAGTCAAATTTTTGCGCTTTACCTACAGGAAATAAATGGGGAAATAATTACGCAGAACATGGTGAATTAGCTGTGTTTTGGTGTACTAATAAAATAGCCTTTTACTTCACAAAAGAAGATTTTATATATGTACAATCAAAATATGATGACGATATAGCTTTTTGTATTCGATGTATTAAAGATAATTAGCAAGAATATGGAAGAACAACACAAATATCAAGCTTTTATCTCCTACAATTGGTCAGGCGAAAAGATTGCCAAAAAGTTGCAAAACCAATTGGAACCCTATCGTTTTCCCAAAAGCATCCATAAGAAGAATAAATAATTTACCTCAAAAAATAGGGAACATCTGTAAAAATAAGACGGATATGGTTCCCAAGGGAAAATTACCGGAAGTGATACAACAATCCCCCCCCGAATTTTATGAAATACAGCAGTAGCACAACAAAAACGACAGTGCGATTTTGCAAATTTTATTCCTATCTAAAACCTAAAATTCCACGTTACCGCAGGTAAAATAGGGAAAAGCGTAACTTTCATAACCTTTGTCCGGTCAGTTGGATTTGTTGAACTGCCGGGTTCGTCAAAATACAGGAAAAAGGCATTTTTGCGGTTATACACGTTGTAAATCGAAAAATTCCATTCGCTCTCCCACCGTTTGTGTCTTTTGGTGTAGGTTGCGCTTACGTCCATGCGGTGGTAGTTGGGCATGCGGTAGCCATTGCGTTCGGTAAAATAATATACTTGAAAATCCTCGATTTTGTATTTTCCGGCAGGCAACGTTACCGCCTCGCCGTTGGCAAATACCCATGTGGCTGCAAACTGCCATTTTTCCGAAAATTTGTACATTCCCACCACCGAAATACTGTTGCGGCGGTCGTTGCGCACCGGAAACCATTGTGCGTTGTTCAACCCCTCAATTTTTTTCTGCGTTTTGCTTAGCGTGTACGAAATCCAACCTGTGAAATCGCCGCTGCTTTTTTTAGCAAACAGTTCCAAACCATACGATTTTCCCTTGCCAAACAACAAATAACTTTCAATATCGGCATTCAAAAACACATTCGTACCGCTTTGATAATCAATTTGCCGGTCTAAATCTTTGTAATACAATTCTGCCGAAGTTTCGTACATATTGTCTGCAAAATTCCGGAAATAGCCCACAGAATATTGGTTGCAAATTTCGGGTTTTACGAGCGCCGTGCTTGGAATCCAATAATCAAGCGGTAACGAAATTGTAGAACCTTGAATTAAATGCACGTACTGCTGAGTGCGTGTGTATGAGGCTTTTATGGAATTTTCTTTATTGATTATGTAATTTGCTGCAAGGCGTGGTTCAAATGCCGGATAGGTTTTTATAAATTCGCCTCTGCCAAATGTGGTGCTGTCGGTTTTTTGATGTTCCGAATTGTAGGTGTACACCGTTCCGGGTCCCATTGCCGAATAAGTGGAAATGCGAAAACCGTAATTTACTTTAAAATTTTCAGTCAAACTTTGGTCGTTGCTTATGTATATGCCATTTTCCCATCCGTATTTTTTCTGAATATCGAGTTTTACCATAGTCATATCGGTATCAAGCGTTCCCGGATTGAAGGTGTGATAGGTGCTTTCAAAACCGAATTTGAGCGTATTGCGGGAATTGATGCGCCACGAAAATTGTTCTTTCAAGCAAAAATCGGTAACTCCCGAAAGCAATTTAATTTTTTGTTCGCCCATTTCGGCAGCTATGGTCGATTGAAAATTGCTGTAAATAAGGTATGAATTGAGTGTAAAATTCGGTTTGAAATAATGCGCCCAACGCAAAGTGGCTATGGTATTGCCCCAATAAATCCCCTGTTTGTTTTGATACATAAATTTATCGGTGCCGGTGTACACCGAAAGCGACAGACGATTTTTAGGATTGATTGAGTAGGTAATTTTTCCATTCACATCGTAAAAAAAGAGCCTTGTTTTGCGCATAGCCTCTCGCTGCGAAAATTTGAGAAACACGTCGGCATACGAGCGCCGCCCCGAAACGATAAACGATGCTTTGTCTTTCACAATAGGTCCTTCCACCGTCAACCGCGACGAAATTGTGCCGATTCCGCCATTGACGTGAAATGATTGCATATCGCCTTCGCGCGACGTTACATCGAGCACGCTCGAAAGCCGTCCGCCGTATTCGGGCGGCATGGAACCTTTGTGGAGTTTCAAACCGGCAATAGCATCGCCGTTGAAAATCGAGAAAAATCCCATAACGTGCGATGCGTTGTAAATTGGAGCATTATCGAGCAACACCAGATTTTGGTCGGCACCACCGCCACGCACGTTAAAACCGCTATTGCCCTCGCCTGCGCTTTGCACGCCGGGCAGCAGTTGTATGGTTTTTAAAATATCGTTTTCGCCAAAAATTACCGGAATGGTTTTTATTTCCCGCATTTGCAGCGTTTGCGTGCCCATTTCGGTGGAAACCACATTATTGTTACGGGCAACTGCCGAAACCACTACTTTTTCGAGTTGCGAAATTTGCGGTTGCAGCACAAATGTTTGCGTGGTATTTTGCGTAAGCGACATGGGTTTGCGCAATTCGGCATAGCCAAAATATGAAACCACAAACGTGTAGTCGCCCTTTGTGAGCCTTAGTTCAAAAAAACCGGTTGCATCGGTAAGCACACCTTTATTGATACCGACAATTGCAATTGAAGCGCCAACAAGCGCTTCTTTTGTTTGGTTGTCTTTCACATAACCGCTCAATACAAATTCTTGCGCTTGAAGTGAAAAAAGTGCGAACAATAATGCCAATACGGCAATAAGTTTTTTAGCTCCGCTGAGCTCGTACTTTGTACTTCGGTTCATGGGGGTGTGGAAATTATTTCGGCGGCAAAGGTAAGCAATTATGAATTATAAATTATGAATTATAGATTTTTCTGTAGAGCAACCGCACGAAATTTTGCAGCTAATATAAAAACACATTGCATAACTAACTGCCTGAAAGGCGCGATTTTCAAGCCATTTGCAATATAGTTTTTCATGCGTTTGCTCTACTCTTAAAAACTATCTTTTAAAGAAAAAGAAATTTTGCTCGTAAGTATTAAAAATTTGTGTATCTTTGCAGCCTTGAACAATAGAGTTTATATTGAATCTTTCTCAGCAATGCTTTTCCGCCACTTTCAGGCAGTTCTTAACATCGTCAAAATCGACATCAAAATTAACTTTTCTTGTTAATAATAACAGTCGTGAGGGAGTGCAACACAACGTCGTGACACACTTTTGACAATTTATGAAATCAATTTTTATCGGAAACAAAGAAATTTGCCTACCAATCATTCAAGGTGGTATGGGTGTGGGTGTGTCGCTTTCAGGGCTGGCTTCTGCTGTTGCCAATGAAGGCGGGATAGGCGTTATATCGTGTGCCGGATTGGGATTGTTGTATAAACAAGATACCGGTGATTACCTGAAAAATTGCATTTGGGGACTTAAAGAGGAACTTCGCAAAACGCGGGAAAAGACCAAAGGCGTAATTGGGGTAAATATAATGGTCGCTTTATCAAACTTTGCAGATATGGTTCGCACTGCAATAAAAGAGAAAGCCGATGTCATATTCGCTGGCGCAGGATTACCATTGGATTTACCTTCATATCTTACTCCCGACAGTAAAACACTTTTAGCCCCTATCGTTTCTTCGGCTCGTGCAGCCAAAGTAATCTGCGATAAATGGCTAACCAATTACGGTTATCTACCCGATGCAATTGTCGTAGAAGGTCCCAAAGCGGGAGGACATTTAGGGTTCAAGACAGAACAAATTGAAGATGAAAACCATTCGCTTGAGCATTTGATACCGGAAGTAGTTGCCATTGCATCTCAGTACAGCGACAAAAAAACGATTCCGGTCATTGCTGCCGGAGGGATTTCAACAGGCGAAGACATCCTGCGTTTTATCGGGCTTGGAGCAACCGGTGTACAAATGGGCAGTATTTTTGTACCAACCGATGAATGTGATGCATCACCGGTTTTTAAACAAGTCTATGTTGATTCTTCACAAAAAGATATGATGATTATTCAAAGTCCTGTCGGAATGCCCGGACGCGCTTTTGACGGGGAATTTATCCGTAGTGTGAACAAAGGTAACGAAAAGCCGAAGGTTTGTTCGTTCCACTGCATCAAAACTTGCGATTACACCCAAAGTCCTTACTGCATTGTTAAGGCTCTTTATAACGCAACCAAAGGAAATATGGACAAAGGATACGCTTTTGCCGGAGCAAATGCCTACCTTGCCGAAAAAATCAGTAGTGTTAAAGAAGTGATTGCCAAACTTAAAGATGAGTTTGAAATCGCTCGAAAAAAAGTAATAATAAACAATTTATGACATTTAAAGAATTAAATATTTCAGAGCCTATATTGAAGGCTCTTATAAACAAAAAATACGAAACGCCTACCCCAATTCAGGAACAGGCGATACCTGTTGCACTCAGCGGACAGGACTTATTGGGAATAGCCCAAACGGGAACGGGTAAAACCGCTGCCTTTGCAATACCGATTATTCAGAAACTCAATCAACCACAACCGAAAGGACAAAAGCGGGAGATAAAAGCGTTGATATTGACCCCGACACGCGAATTGGCAATACAGATTGACGAGTGTTTCAGTGATTATTCCAAATATACCGACCTGCGCCATACCGTTATTTTTGGCGGCGTAAGTCAAATACCACAGGTTGAAACGCTCAAACGCGGAATAGATATATTGATAGCCACTCCCGGACGTTTGCTTGACTTGATTAATCAGAAAATTATCACACTTAACCATATTCGCCACTTTGTTCTTGATGAAGCAGACAGAATGCTCGATATGGGTTTCATTCACGACATTAAACGCTTGTTGCCAATATTGCCCAAACGCAAACAAACGCTGTTTTTTTCGGCAACTATGCCTTTGGCGATTGCCAATTTATCGAAATCTATTCTGCATAATCCTGCGAAAGTGGAGGTTACGCCTGTTTCGTCAACAGTAAATACAATAGACCAACAGTTGTATTTTGTGGAAAAACCGGATAAAAGCAGTTTGCTTGTCTCTATTTTGGAAAAAGAACAAAAATCAACGCTTGTTTTTTCGCGAACAAAGCACGGTGCGGATAAAATTGCGAGAGTTTTGAATAAAAGGGGAATTGGTTGCGAAGCAATTCACGGTAACAAAAAACAAGGGGCAAGACAACGTGCTCTTAGCAATTTCAAATTGGGGAAAACACACGTGATTATTGCAACAGACATAGCAGCAAGAGGCATTGACATATCCAACTTGGAAATGGTTATTAATTATGACTTGCCTGATATAGCCGAAACTTATGTCCACCGCATTGGTCGCACAGGTCGCGCAGGCAAAAGCGGAACTGCTCTTTCTTTCTGTACACAAGAAGAGCGCACAATGGTAAAGGATATTCAGAAATTGACAGGAAAAAAACTGAATGCCGTATTAACTGCTTAAAAACAACTAAAAAAATAATACTAATGGCAACTTCATTTAATAAAAAAGAGTTAGAAAAGAAAAAAGAAAAGAAAAAAAAGGACAAACAGCAGCGCAAAGAGGAACGCAAAGCCGGTGGCAGTAAATCATTTGATGATATGATTGCCTATATAGACGAAAACGGAATGATTACCAATACGCCCCCCGACCCTGACAAAAAAAAGGAAGTGGATTTGGATAACATAGCGGTTTCTACTCCTAAAATGGAAGAAATAACATTAAACGGTCGCGTGGAACATTTTAACGCCGATAAAGGCTATGGTTTTATCAAAAACCTTTCCGGCGTAGACAAATATTTCTTTCATATCAGTAATGCACCGGCAAATATTGCCGAAGGAAATATGGTTACATTTGAATTAGAACGAGGCGAAAAGGGCAAAACTGCCGTGAAAATCGTTCTTACAAAATAGAACACAATAATTATTTATCTTAAAAACAAAAAAAAATGAACATTTACGTTTCAAATTTAAGTTTCAGCACAAGCGTTGAGAACTTACAGGAATTATTTGCGGGTTACGGAGAAGTAACATCTGCTAACGTTATCACAGACAGAGAAACAGGACGCTCGCGCGGATTTGGTTTTGTCGAAATGCCCGATGATGCAGCAGCACAGAAAGCCATTGACGAACTCAACGAAACTGACTTCGAGGGAAAAACAATCGCTGTTAGTGTTGCTCGTCCCAAGACAGAGAGAAGCAGCAGTGGCGGATTTAATCGCGGCGGCGGCGGNTTCAACC
>WQTX01000014.1 GCA_009786075.1 Bacteroidota bacterium
CTTATGGAAAGTATGTACTTAACTTTGAATTACAAAACAACAAAACAATTGAAAATAGCTGTGTATTGCGGATTGTAAACTAAAAGTTGCGCAACAAGCACAAAAATCGTGGTTCAGACAAAAAACAACGAATATCTAAAAATATCAATTGAATATCAACCGAATATCAAAAAATAAAAAAATATGCAATTCCAAAAATTCCCAACCCCCGAAGTCCAAATCGGCAACGTATCAATCGGCAGTAATTTTCCCATTGCCCTGCAATCAATGACCAACACCGATACCAATGATATAGATGCAAGCGTAGAACAATGTATTCGCATTTTCGATGCCGGCGCCGATTATGTGCGTTTGACGGCGCAAGGCATAAAAGAAGCTGAAAATCTGCGGATTATAAAAGAACAGTTGCGTGCGCGCGGTTACAATCAGCCTTTGGTTGCCGATATTCATTTCAATCCGCAGGCGGCAATTGTGGCGGCTCGTTATGTTGAAAAAGTACGCATCAATCCGGGGAATTATTGCACAATTGCCTCAATGGCAAAAATTGAATATACCGATGAGGAATATGCACAGGAATTGCAAAAAATAAAAGAAAATATTTTGCCTTTGTTGGAAGTGTGCAAAGCGCATAATACCGCTATTCGTATAGGCGTCAATCACGGTTCGCTTTCGCAACGCATTGTGGGCAAATATGGCGACACGCCGCTCGGAATGGCTATGAGTATGATGGAATTTTTACATATTTGTAAAGAAGCGAATTTTTCCAATGTAGTGTGTTCCATCAAGGCGAGCAATACGCGCATTATGGTGTATGCCACTCGTTTGCTTGCGTACTTGATGCGTGAGCAGGATTGTGTGTTTCCAATTCATTTGGGCGTAACCGAAGCCGGCGCAGGCGAGGCAGGCAGAATAAAATCGGCGGTGGGCATTGGTGCACTGTTGCTCGACGGCATTGGCGATACCATTCGCGTGTCGCTTACCGAAGCACCCGAACGGGAAATTCCTGTGTGTAAAGCAATTGTGGCGCATACCAACGCCGTTACTAAGGCGCTTGTAGAAAAAGCAATGGATTATGTGGACGATTACCAACAACTCTTTTCTTACGAAAAATACATATCGAAGCCGGTTGCCGGAATTGGCGGCGATGCCTTGCCGGTAGTAGTTGCGAGATACGATGGTTGTGGTGCTGATTGGGTTTTGACGGAAAAAAGTTTGTACAATAAAAAAACGAAATTGCCCTGCATTTCAGTCGGTCGCTACGCACGTTTCGATAAAGAGAAGCCCTGTGTTTTACGTTTGAACGCATACTTTATTGATATGCTTGACGAAATTGAATTGCACCCGAATACAATTATTTTGTTTGAATATTCCGGTTTGCTGGCGTGTAACGGCGTGCGCAAATTCTATGCCCGTATGATAGAATTGGATTTATACAATCCGGTAATTTTGCTGTTGAATTGCCAGCAACGTGATTTTGAAGAGCTGCAAATACGAGCCGCAATCGACTGCGGCACACTGTTTCTCGACGGTTTGTGCGACGGTTTGATGTTAAGCGCACCGGCAGGTACCTCAAAATTGGTAGAATTATCGTTTGCAATTTTGCAAGCCTCACGCTCCCGTTTTTCCAAAACCGAATACATTTCCTGCCCTTCGTGCGGACGCACATTGTTCGACATTGAAAAAGCCTTAGCCGATGTAAAAGCGAAAACTGCGCATTTCCAAGGTTTGAAAATAGCCGTTATGGGCTGTGTGGTCAATGGTCCGGGTGAAATGGCAGATGCCGATTTTGGCTATGTGGGTGCGGGTCGCGGACGAGTGAATTTATACCGTAAGCAAACGCTTGTGCATAAAAATGTTGATGAACGTGAGGCGGTGAGGGTGTTGCTGGGAATGATAGGGGAAAACATGACGAAAAGCATATTTTAAAATGGTGAAAAAATATTATTTTTTCGATACCTGATAAATATTTTTTAGTATGTTTGCCAAAAATAATTATCAATTTAAACAATAATCATTATGAAAAAAATTTTTCTATCGTTAGTATTCGCAGTTGCAGCTATTAGCTTTGCAAATGCACAAAGCAATGCAATTGGTCTTAAGTTTGGCTATGGGGTTGATTTATCATACCAAAGGTCGTTAAGTAGCAATCGTTTAGAGTTCAACTTGGGTCTGACCGACTATCACGGAAATGTAGGTTTACAAGGATTGTATCAGTGGGTATGGGATTTAAGCCAATTATCTGATGGTTTCAAATGGTACGCTGGCGTTGGAGCTGGTGTTGGAGTGTACGACAGCAACCTTTCATTAGCAGTTTTGGGTAATATTGGTATTGAGTACAATTTCAACATTCCATTGCAATTGGCTCTCGATTGGACACCGGGTTTCAGAATTATTCCAAGCACTCATTTTGGTGCCGAAGGTGTTAAATTAGGTATTCGATATAAATTCTAACAATTAGAAATTGCATCAACAAAAAATCTCAATTCGGTTTAACTGAATTGAGATTTTTTTTCTATCGGTCTTACGTCTAAAAGTCTAAAAAAAGTCTTTCATCTTATCAAAAAAACTCGTCCGTTTTTTCGGTTTTACATTTTCTGATTTCGCTAATTCTTCAAACAGTTTTTTGTCGTCTTTCGATATGCTTTTTGGTATAAAAATTTGAATATGCACCAATAAATCGCCACGTCCGTAACCATTCACATCGGGTATGCCCTTGCCTCGCAGGCGCAGGATTTTCCCAGCTTGTGTGCCTTCTTCAATTTTTATTTTTACAGGGTTTTCTACTGTAGGAATTTCTACCGTTGTTCCCAACACGGCATCGGGAATGCTTATTTCCAATTCGTAAATCAAATCATTGCCTTCGCGTTCAAGGTCGGGGTGTTTTTCTTCGGCTATAAGCACCAGCAAATCGCCGTTAATTCCGCCACGCTGAGGGGCATTTCCTTTGCCCGGAACGTTCATTTGCATACCTTCGGCAACGCCTGCGGGAATTTTTACCGAAACGGTTTCTTCGCCGTCTATTACACCTTCGCCATGGCAGGTTGCGCATTTTTTTGTAATCACTTTGCCATCGCCGCCGCACACATTACACGGAGCTTGCTGTTGCATACGTCCGAAAATACTGTTTACGTCCTGTATCACATAGCCGGAACCATGACAGTGTGAACAGGTTTGTACATCGCTTGCACTTGCAGCGCCATTGCCATGACAAGTGTTGCAGGCAATTTTCTTTTTGAGTTTTATTTTTTTCTCTACACCTTGCACAACTTCGGCAAGTGTAAGGGTAACTTTTACACGCAGGTTAGAACCTTTACGTACTGCTCTCGAAGCGCCGCCACGACTGCGACCGCCTCCGCCAAATCCACCGCTAAAACCGCTAAATCTGCCGCCCATTCCACCGAGGATATCGCCGAAATGTTCAAAAATATCGTTAATATCGGTAAAACCGCTAAAGCCGCCGCCACCGGCTCCACCCATGCCTGCATGACCAAATTGGTCATACTGACGGCGTTTGTCGTCGGTGCTCAACACTTCGTAAGCTTCGGCAGCTTCTTTAAATTTTTCTTCTGCCGCTTTGTCGCCCGGGTTTTTGTCGGGGTGGTATTGAATTGCAAGTTTGCGATACGCTTTTTTCAGTTCGTCTTTCGATGCGCTTTTTGAAACACCTAATACTTCGTAATAATCTCTTTTTGTTGCCATAAACCTACTCTCCAATTACCACTTTTGCAAATCGTATTACCTTATCATTCAATTGATAGCCTTTTTGAATAACATCAACAATTTTTCCTTTTAAATCTTTGCTTGGCGCAGGAATTTTTGTAATAGCTTCGTGTTTATCGGTATCAAAATCTTGCGCTTGTGTTTCAATTTCTTGCACGCCGTTTTGTTTCAAATAGGCTTGGAATTTTGTGTAAATCAATTGTAAGCCTTCTTTTAAAGCAACCACATCGTTCGAAGTTTCCATTGCCTGCATGGCACGCTCAAAATCGTCAATCACGGGCAATAAGTCAGTTAAGACTTTTTCGCCGCCGTTTTTCATTAATTCAATTTTTTCTTTTGCAGTTCTGCGGCGGAAATTGTCAAATTCAGCGTGTAAACGAATATGTTTATCCTGCATCTCGGCAAGTTCTTTTTCTATTGAATTTGCTTCTTCTTCAACGGTTGCTGAACCTGTCGTATCCTCAGTATTTTCTTCGGTTACTGAGCCTGTCGAAGCATCAGTTTGTTCTATAATTTCCTCGGTTGCTGAGCCTGCCGAAGCATCGTTTGTAGTTTGTTTTGTATTTGTCATTTTTCCAATACATTAAAATTTTCAACTTCGCTCTATCAAAAAATTTGCCATTGCTGTTTTTATGTCAAACTGACATATTTTGCAGCAAAAGTAATATTTTTACCATGACTACTTACTAATTAACGTGAAATTTTGGCAGGATTTTTAAATTGTATTGATTTCTTTGGCGATTTTTCTTTTCAACACCAATAATTTAATAATTGTTTCCCTATCTTTGCCAACTCAATAACGATAATAAATTAAAACACAAAGCTATGGGATTATTCGATTTTTTTAGGGGCAGCGCAAAAAAAGAAACTCTCGACAAAGGACTTGAAAAAACAAAAGAATCGGTATTCAAAAAAATTTCACGCACGCTTATTGGGAAATCCAAAGTGGACGATGAGGTGCTCGATGAATTGGAAGAAATTCTTATCACGTCCGATGTGGGCGTTGATACCACTTTGCGCATTATTGAACGTATTGAGCAACGAGTTTCTCGCGATAAATTCCTTGGAACAGGTGAGCTAAATTCTATTTTGAAAGAAGAAATTACCGCTTTGTTGGCGGAAAATAAAAACGATATTTCCGATAATTTCCTTGACATCAACACCAAACCGTATGTAATTATGGTGGTTGGAGTAAATGGTGTGGGAAAAACTACAACCATAGGAAAATTGGCGCACGCTTTCAAAAAAGCCGGTAAAACGGTATATTTGGGTGCAGCCGACACGTTTAGAGCCGCAGCAGTGGAACAACTCAACATTTGGGCTGACCGTGTGCAAACGCCAATCGTAAAACAGCAAATGGGCTCCGACCCCGCATCGGTGGCTTACGACACGCTTAATTCGGCAATAGCCAACAATGCCGATGTGGTAATAATTGACACCGCCGGACGCTTGCACAATAAGGTGAATTTAATGAACGAACTCTCGAAAATCAAGCGAGTGATGCAAAAACTTGTTCCCGAAGCTCCGCACGAAATTTTGTTAGTGTTAGACGGTTCTACCGGGCAAAATGCCTTTGAACAGGCAAAACAATTTAGCGTAGCCACCGAAATTAATGCTTTGGCAATCACAAAATTAGACGGCACGGCAAAAGGCGGCGTGGTTATCGGAATTTCCGACCAATTTAAAATTCCGGTAAAATATATTGGAGTGGGCGAGGGGATTGATGATTTGCAATTGTTTAATAAACAGGAATTTGTTGATTCTTTGTTTGGGGAGTAGATTTTTAGGAAACAAGGTTTTAGGAGACAAGGAAACGAGGCAGAAAAATAGATAAATCACAATCTATTCCTCTTCATAATAATACGAATAATCAATCCCTTTCATAAACATTTCACGGCTGTGAATATCGTCGGTTAAGGCGTTGGAAATTAATCTTTTGAGCATTGCGCTTTTATACGGGCTTAGTTGCATGGCTTTCATATAATCGTTTTTGTCTATTTGACTCCAATCTACACATCTTTTCAATTGTTTTTTTAGAATCAAATCGAGCCACATGCGGGTACTTCTGCCGTTGCCTTCCATAAACGGGTGGGCTATATTCATTTCTATGTATTTATCTACAATTTCGTCGAGTGTGGTTTCGGGCATTTGTTCAATTTGCCATAAATTTTGGTGCAAAAACCCTGCTGCTGCAAACTGAAAACCATTTTTTGCGATATTCCGGTGTCGTATTTTTCCTGCAAAATCATACAATCCGCCAAAAATGTAGGCGTGAATTTGTTGCAAACTTTTTGTCGTGCCAATTTCGTGGTCGGCAACAAGATTGCTTTTGAAAAATGCGTATGCTTTTTTCTTGCTTTGTCCGTCAATGCTGTTGTCGCTGTAAACAAACCAGTCGAGGAATTTCATTGCGTTGGTATTTGGAAATTCCCTTGCGAGAGCAATAACACCCTCACTATCAAGCGTGTCAGCCAAACGTTTTTTACCGTCTGCCGCAACGAACTTGAAACTGTGAGTGGCACTCACGAGTTGATTTCCTTCTTTGGCAAATTTGCTTTTTAGCCAACGCCAATAATTGTTCGCTTTTGTATAATCGTCTTGTTCATTAATTGCAGAAACAATATCTACAACATTGAACCACCATTTGGCACTTTCCTCGTCCCAAACAGCGCGTACATCTCTGTCTTCAAAAAATCGGACTGATAATTTATTTGTCATATAGGGTAATTTTCAATTCCCAAATATACGATTTTTTGAAATATTTTAATAATTAATAATTAATAATTAACAATTAATATTACTTTTACACCTCAAATTTTACTAACCGTTTTAAACAGTAAAAAACTATGACAAAATTAACTTCACAAGATTATATGGCGCTCGAAGACCAATACGGCGCTCATAATTACCACCCGTTACCGGTAGTTTTGGAACGAGGCGAAGGTGTTTTTATGTGGGACGTTGAAGGAAATAAATATTACGATTTTCTTTCGGCGTACTCTGCTGTAAATCAGGGTCATTGCCACCCGAAAATTGTGAATGCAATGATTGAACAGGCAAAAAAACTTACCTTGACATCGCGTGCATTTTATAATAATGTGTTGGGCGAATTTGAAGAATATACCTCAAAATATTTTGGTTATGATAAATTATTGCCAATGAACACCGGCGCCGAGGCTGACGAAACGGCATTGAAATTGGCTCGCCGATGGGGTGTGAAGAAAAAAGGCATCAAAAACGAAGATGTGAAAATTATTTGCTGCGAAGGTAATTTTCATGGACGTACTATTACTATAGTTTCTATGTCGAACGACCCCGATTCGTTTGCAAATTATGGTCCGCTTACGCCCGGATTTATTCGCATACCTTATAATGATACCAAAGCTTTGGGGGCAGTGCTTGAAGAACACGGCAAAACTGTTGCCGGGTTTCTTGTAGAGCCAATTCAAGGCGAAGCCGGAGTGTTTGTACCCGATGAAGGGTATTTAAAAACTTGTGCTGATTTGTGCAAAAAACACAACGTGCTGTTTATTGCCGACGAAGTACAAACCGGTTTGGCGCGTACCGGCAAAATGCTTGCCTGCGACCACGAAGATGTACGTCCCGATATTTTGATTTTAGGGAAAGCATTGAGCGGCGGCGTGTACCCTGTATCGTGCGTATTGGCTGACGACGAAATAATGCTTGGCATACAGCCGGGCGAACACGGTTCTACGTATGGCGGAAATCCAATTGCCGGAAAAGTAGCAATTGCCGCTTTGGAAGTATTAAAAGAAGAAAATTTGACCGAAAAATCGGAATATTTGGGTAAAATCTTCCGTGAAGAATTATCGAAATTTGAGCACCCAATGAAAACATTGGTACGCGGAAAAGGTTTGTTGAACGCAATTGTAATAGAGCCTCACAAAGGAAAAACTGCGTGGGATTTTTGCTTGAAAATGAAAGAAAACGGTTTGCTTGCCAAACCAACGCACGGACATATTATACGTTTTGCTCCGCCGTTGATAATAACCGAAGAGCAATTGCGCGAGTGTATTGAAATTATTAAGAAAACTTTTAAGGATTTTGAGTAAACTCGAAAATGCCTAACTAACTCTTCCAAAGTTTTAGAACTTTGGAAGAGTTTTAACGAAGAAAAGTTCAACAGTTTAGAAAAAAACTAAAAAATATGTTGCAATAAATTTTTTTCTTTGCGAAAAATTCACTTATTTTGCACCTCAATTTAAGAAAACGTTACAAAAACAGTACACGAAAATGTCAAAAGTTTGTCAAATAACAGGAAAAAAAGCGATGACAGGGAACAATGTATCGCATTCAAATACAAAAACCAAAAGAGTTTTTGATGTAAATTTGTTCGATAAAAAATATTACTTAGCCGAAGAAGACCGTTGGATTTCACTTCGCGTGTCGGCTAATGGTATTAGAACAATCAATAAAAAAGGATTATTCAACGCATTGAAAGATGCGAAAGCAAAAGGGTTTATACAAACTTTCTAAATTAAACAACAATGGCAAAGAAAGGTAACAGAGTGCAAGTTATAATGGAGTGCACAGAGCATAAAGAAAGCGGTGTGGCAGGTACATCACGCTATATAACTACCAAAAACAGAAAAAATGTACCGGATAGATTGGAAATGAAAAAATACAATCCTATCCTTAGAAAAATGACTATTCACCGAGAAATTAAATAAATTTGAGATATGGCAAAGAAAGTAGTTGCAACGCTCCAAAAAGGTGCCGGTAAAGAATTTACCAAGGTAGTACGTTCTATTAAATCGGAAATAACCGGAGCTTATACATTTAAAGAAGAAATGGTACCTAATGCACAAGTGCAAGAAGTATTGAATAGAAAATAATAGTATAATTTTATACTGATTTTTAAAAACTCGTATCATGTATTTGGTACGAGTTTTTTATTCTCCTACGTCATTCCTGCGCAGGCAGGAACGGCGAAGCCCTCAACGAAGTTAATCTCCTCAAAAATGTGCATATTTAGGGGGATTCCTGCCTACGCAGGAATGACGGCAACTGCGAACATCATTGGCGAGGAACGAAGCAATCTCTTTTTGGGAAATATTTGAACAAAAAAAACCGATTTGCTATAAGGGAGTAGCAAATCGGTTCCGGGAAAACTATGAAAAAACAACTTCTTAGAATGCGTTGATAATTGTATTGAAATCAGCAGCTTTTAACGATGCACCACCAATTAAACCGCCGTCAACATCGGGATTTGAGAATAATTCCTGTGCATTTTGCGCATTGCAACTTCCTCCGTAAAGGATTGAAATTTCTTGTGCTACATCGTTGCCAAATTGTGCTGCAATAGCATCACGAATTGCTTTGTGCATTTCTTGTGCTTGTGCAGTTGTGGCGGTTTTACCTGTTCCAATAGCCCAAATTGGTTCATAAGCGATGATTATTTTTTTGAAATCTTCAACCGAAAGCGTGAAAATAGTTTCTTTCAATTGGTTGATTACGTATTCGTTTTGTATTCCTGCTTCGCGAATAGTCAATGCTTCGCCGCAGCAATAAATTGGAGTAAGGTTGTTTTCCAATGCAAGAGCAAGTTTTTTGTTTAAAATTGCGCTTGTTTCGCCATAATATTCACGGCGTTCGCTGTGTCCTAAAATTACGTATTTCGCACCTGTTGAAGCAACCATTGCGGCTGAAACTTCGCCGGTGAATGCACCTTTTGCCTCGGCTGCACAGTTTTGTGCGGCAACTGAAATTGCTTTGTTTGTTACTGTTTTTGCAACTTCGGTAATGTGGGTAAATGGTGTTCCTAAAACTACCACAACACCTTGTGCCGTAACCACATCGTTTACTTCTTTTGCTAACGCAACTCCTTCGGCAACAGTGGTATTACATTTCCAGTTACCTGCAACTACTTTTTTTCTCATTGTATAAAATTTATTATTTATTGTTTAACATTAATTTTTCAAATTTCGCAATTGGCGGAATATCGTTTCCATTCCAATTAGCAATAACTACACCATTTTTAAGCACCACCAATCCGGGATTTGCCCGCACAATTGTTTTCAATGCAATGGGGTCGGCAATTAAAAATTCATATTGTGCCTGCGTTTTCTCGCGGAATGCCGCCACATCTTCGGCAAGACTTGCTGTTAATCCATAAAACGCAAAATCATGTTGTTGCGCCCAATCGTAAAGCGCATTTATTGCTTGTGCATTCTTTGTGCAGCTTGTTTTTATATCATATTGCACCAATAAAAATACAAATGATGTATCTGTTATAATATTGCAGGTGTAATCTTCGCGAGATTGCGAAGAAATAAAAAACGGGTCGAGTTTAAAAACTTTTTCTTCGGTTTTCAAGCGGATTATTTCATTACGATACGGTTTTAGGGTATCTATGTCCCAAATTTCCCAATCGGGATAATTTTCGGTAATTTCAAATTCTTTGCGTTCGCCGGTTTGATTGTTTACAAATTCGGCATACATATAAGTTTTGGTAGTGGGTGCAACTGATTGTCCGCAGCTTTCGCTAACTAATTGTGTTCCAATTTTATAAGGACGGAAATCAATCGGCGGCAAATGAATAAGTGCGTACGCTGAAAGTCCAACAATGGAAAGTGTTAAAACAATTGTTGCAATCAATGAAAATACCGGAGTAAGCGAAGGCTGTATTTTTTTGCGACAGAAAAATAAAAACGCTACCGGCACTAAAATAAATATGTTTTTTACAAACGTTTGCCAATTGGTAAGAACCAAAGCATCGCCAAAACAACCGCAATCGTGCACCAATTCTTTACCGGTAATATTTTGCTGAAACGCCAAATAGAGCGTAACCGGCGTAAACCCAAGCATAAAAATCAATGCGCCGAGCGACGAAAGTTTCGGGTAAATTTTGAACAGCAAACACAAACCCACCAACAATTCCGCAGTGCTCATAATAATACCAAGCGTAAGAGCCGCCGGAGCCAAGAAATCCATGTTCCACGCTGTGAAATAATCTATAAATTTATAATTTGAACCAAGCGGGTCAACAGCTTTTACAAAACCTGAGAAAACGAATAAAATACCGGTAAAAAATCGAGAAATTGAAATTGCGTAGCTTTTTTGTTCAAAAATCAAAGCCAAACCAACCGATGCTGCTGCAATTGTTCCTAAAAGTACCCACAGTTTTGTCCACGTGGCATCTTCAAAAACTCCGAAAAACGCAACCGCTGTGAGCGATGCAAAAATCAGCATTAAACCTATGCCGAATTGGATGTAATTTTTTTGTTTCATAATTTTTAGATTTTAAAGCCCCCTAAATCCCCCTCAGGGGGGACTTTAAGAAACTTGCAGTTTCTTTACTCCTCCCCTTGAGGGGAGGTTGGGAGGGGCTGCTTTTCTATTACTAATTTTATCAATGCAAAAATAGCATAATTTATCATATCATAATAATTTGCGTCTATTCCTTCCGAAATTTTTGTTGCGCCGTTGTTGTTTTCAATTTGTTTTGTACGGTGTATTTTCATCAAAATCAAATCGGTGTACGAACTTGTGCGCATACTGCGCCACGCTTCGCCGTAATCGTGATTTTTATCAAGCATAAGCGTAGTGGCGGCATCGTAATATTTTTCGTACAAATTCATTGTTGCCGCTTTTTCCATTTCCACAGGTGCATCGTCGCTTAATTCCAATTGAATTAAACCCATAATTCCGTAATTGACAATGGCAATAAATTCGGGCACAATGCCTTCGTTTACTTTTGAAATGCCTTTTTGTTCAATGCTTTTTATGCGTTGCGCTTTTATAAAAATTTGGTCGGTAATAGATTCTGCACGCATTATGCGCCACGCAGTGCCATAGTCGTCGTATTTTTTTTCAAAAATATCGAAACATATTTTTTTAACTTCCGCAAATTGCGTTTTGGTTAATTCCATTGACATAGTAAAAAAATCTTATTTTTGCCAAAAGTAAAAAAATATTGTGAGTTTTTACTGTGTGCAGTTAAAAAATGTCTATTTTTGTGCTCAATGTAACATTTTTGATGAAAGTATATCTTGACAATTGTTCTTACAACCGCCCTTTTGACGACCAAAGTCAGATGCGTATTTACTTGGAAACGCAATCCAAGTTATATGTTCAGCAATTGATATGTTTTGGTCGTTTATCATTGGCTGTTTCTTATGTTTCTCGTTATGAGAACGGAAATAGTCCTTATTCAAAAAACAAAATAGCAATTGGAAGATTTTTTAAGAATGCAACAACATATATTGATATTGACAAAGCAGATATAATTGAAGAAAGAGCAGCTGGAATTATGAAATACGGAATAAAAGCAAAAGATGCACTACACATTTCGTGCGCAATAGAGGCACAATGCGATTATTTTATAACTACCGACGACGGGATTTTGAAAAAACACAAAACAGGCGATATACAAGTGTGTTCGCCGATAGATTTTATTACTATTTGGGAGGATTATTTATGTACAGCACAGCAACCATTATGAACGACGGCATAAATTGCCTTGTAGAACGATTGGGGATTATTGAAACGGAAATTTTTATATCTCAAATCATTCGTGAACCACTTGATTACACAAAATGGCAAAGAGAACACTATGCCGATATGTCGCTAAGCGAATTGAATAAAAAG
This sequence comes from Bacteroidota bacterium, assembly GCA_009786075.1. GTDB lineage: Bacteria > Bacteroidota > Bacteroidia > Bacteroidales > UBA1715 > WQTX01. The sequence goes on from WQTX01000014.1 coordinate 12,331, forward strand.
GCTGTGGAATATGCAAAAAACTCACGTTCGTAATTTTTAATTCATTTTTATTGTCTAAACTGTGATTTTAAAATGATTATGTTGATTTATGTGATTTTTTAAATTGCATTGGAATTCAACTTTCGCAAGTTAAATTTATAGCAAAAACAAACATTTCGACTACGCTCAATGACCACCTAATTTGCACCTAATTTAAAACAAAACAACCTAAGTAACAGATAGATACACACACATAACCTAATTACCTTTCATTAAAAATTTTTATTGAAAAATCAGGTAATTAGGTCTTTTATATGTGTGTCACGTGTTACTTAGGTTGTTTTGTTAGAAAACAATCAGGTATAAATCAGGTGTTATTGCGAATAATCAGTAAAAAAACAATCACTTCTCTGAAAAATTCTATATTTGTGGATTGAATTTGAAATTATCTTGAGAAATGGCAGGAAATAAAAAAAATCGTATTATTTTAATTGGGAATGGGTTTGACTTGGCGCATAAAAAAAATAGCTTAAAAGCAAATGGGTTAAAGACTGGTTACATGCATTTTATAAGTAATTTTTGGAAAAATGAATTAAATTTAGTTAATTCTACTTCAACGAAAATTATTAGTAATCGGAAAGAAAAAACTTATTCTGCATACGAAGATGAATTTATAATTGTAAAAAAAGAAAAAGAAAAGATTGATAGTGTAGATGAATTAAAACTGAAAATTGTCAATTATAAAAATAAATTTTTAAGTGCTATTGTAAAAGAACAACACATTAGAAATTGGGTTGATGTTGAAGAAGTTTACTATAAAGAATTAATCAAGTGCTGGAAAATAAAAAAAGATAATTTGGAAGAAGATTTTTTTAATTCTTCAATTAGAAAATTGAACAACGATTTTGAGGCGATTAAGAATCAGTTGGAAAATTATCTTCGAGATAAATGTCAAGTAACTATAGATAACAGTTCATTTTTAAAAAACCTAAAACAAAAAGATATCGATAATAACTTAAAAGATGAAAAGAATGCTTATAATAAAACTCTTTTTCTGTCTTTTAATTATACAGATACAGAACAACATTATAATACAAAAGAATACAAAGAAAATTTTAAAAAAGGGAACGAATTGATTTTTGATGAAAACGTAATTCATATACATGGAAAATTAGGAGATAAAACAAATCCAATAATTTTTGGCTATGGGGATGAATTGGCGGAAAACTATAAAGATATTGAAAACTTAAATGACAATGAATTTTTAGAATATACCAAGTCAATTAAATATTGCGAAACCAAAAATTATATAAATCTGTTGAATTTTATTGATTCTAATGATTTTGATATTTATATTTTTGGTCACTCTTGTGGAAACAGTGACCGCACTCTATTAAATAAATTGTTTGAGCATGATAATTGCAAACATGTAAAAGTATTTTATTGGCAGAAAAATAATATTCATGATGATTATACTGATATTTTGAAAAATATTTCTAGAAATTTTGGCAAAAAGGATTTATTTAGAAGTAGAGTTGTAAAAAAGAATGCTTTAGTTAAATATAGAGAACCAAAAGAATTAGTAACATTTCAAAAAGAAAGACTTGAAAAAATGGAGGTTCCCGATAATTATAAATATAAATTGTTGGAAAATGGAGAAGAACGAGAGATTAATGGTAGTTTTTATATTGGAAAATGGCAAGTAACCCAAAGGCAGTGGCAAGAAATGATGAGTAATAAATATAAAGAAAATAAACTCCCAGTTGTATCTGTCAGTTGGTTTGATGCGATTGAATTTTGTAATCGTTTAAGTGAAAGATATGAATTGGAAAAATATTATGATATAAGAGGGACTGATGTAGAGATAAATAAAAATGCAAAAGGTTTCCGCCTGCCTACCGAAGCCGAGTGGGAATATGCAGCGCGGTATTGCCGTCAAGATGGGACAGAGACGAAGGAATATGCTGGAACGGATAGTAAAGACGAATTGAAGAATTATGCTTGGTATTCTGAGAATAGCGAAAACGAAGCACATGAAGTTGGTACTGCACCAAAAGCAGATGAATTAAAAATTCACGACATGTCCGGCAATGTTTGGGAGTGGTGCGAGGATTGGTACGATAATGACGGTCGTTTCCGTGTGCTGCGCGGCGGTAGCTGGAACAACTACGCCGAGTACTGCCGCGTGTCGTTCCGCTACTACTACGAGCCGGGCTACTGCAGCAACGGCATTGGGTTCCGCTTGGCGCGTTCCCTCTAGTTCTACCACGAGAGGGCATTTATCCATGTTGTAAGCTAAAAGGAAAAAAGAGTATTTGCAAAGAGGCGAAGTGAGGGACGAACGAAGCCGAAGGGCAAATACGAGAATAGTATAAATACCGCCTGTGGCGGTCGAAAATTTTTTTAAAAATGCAATTTAAGATTTATACAATTCCATTGCTCGATGATGGGCAAATAGTAGAAGAAATGAATCGTTTTCTGCGTGGAAACAAGGTGGTTAATGTAGATAAACAGTTAGTTACGCTTAATGGCGGCGGAGCTTATTGGAGTTTTTGCGTTCAATATATCGGTAATGCCGTTATGACCAACAAAGAGGAGTTTGAACGTAAAGGAAAAATCGATTACAAGAACGAACTTAGCGAGGCGACTTTTGCTGTGTTCAGCCGGTTACGCGCTTGTCGCAAAAAAATAGCCGATGATGAGGCTATACCCGCTTATGCCGTCTTTACTGACGCCGAGTTGGCAGAAATAGCCCGTTTAGACGAAATAACGGAAAAGAATATGCTTTCTATTCATGGAATCGGAAGCAAAAAAATGGAAAAATACGGCAAACAAATGTGCCAAATGATATTGGAAAATAATGCCGTTACTAACGATAAAGTCGAAGGGTCGTAACCGTGTGCTGCGCGGCGGTAGCTGGAACAACAACGCCGAGAACTGCCGCGTGTCGTACCGCAACAACTACGAGCCGGGCAACTGCAACAACAACATTGGGTTCCGCTTGGCGCGTTCCCTCTAGCTTACAACATGGATGGATGTCCTCATAGTGGTAAACAGACTTTTATCGCGCTTTCTGCCTTCGGTGCGGAAACAAACATGAGCAGTCGTGCACTGCCTGATAAACCGGTGTCGGTAGCTCTGCCGGATAGCAGTGTCGAAAACTCCGGTTTTTTTAAAATTGATATGTATGAACAGAACAGGTAATCTAATAGAGCAAATATACGACACCGATAATCTGTATTTGGCTTATTATAAGGCAAGTAGAGGCAAGCATGTGAAACAGGCTGTAATAGATTTCGGGCGCAATTTGGATATAAACATTCGTTTACTCCGGCAACAATTGCAGACAGGAGAGGTGCAGGTAGGAAATTACCACTATTTTACCATCTACGACCCTAAGCAGCGTACAATTTGCGCCGCCGCTTTTCAAGAAAGAGTTTTGCATCATGCGTTGATGAATGTTTGCCACCCCTATTTCGACCGGCATTTGATTGCCGGTTCGTATGCTACCCGGATTGGCAAGGGTGTTTATGCAGCTATTGATAATGCGTTTTCCGCCATGAGCCGATACCAATATGTATGCAAGTTGGATGTACGCAAGTATTTTGGTTCCATTTCGCATATCGTACTGAAACAGCAACTTCGCCGTTTATTCAAGGACGCCGATTTATTGAAATTATTTGATAAAATAATTGACAGTTATGATACACAGGCGGGTTATGGTATTCCCATAGGTAATCTTACCAGCCAGTATTTTGCCAATCACTATTTGTCGTCTGTTGACCATTATGCCAAGGAACAATTGAAAATCCCTGTTTATATTCGTTATATGGATGATATATTATTTTTTGGAAACGACAAAGAAATGATAAAAACATGGGTTGTCGAATTGACGGTGAGGGCTTCCTCTGCGTTAGAATTAAATTTCAAACCGTATTCCATCTGTAAATGCAGACAGGGCATCTCTTTTCTGGGTTATCAATTGTTTCCCAACAAAATACTGTTGAATAGCCGCAGTAAAAAGCGTTTCCACAAAAAAATGATGCAATATGCTCAATGGATGAATAGCGGTCGTTGGAGTGAAGCCGATTATTGCAGTCACGTACTACCGCTCCTTGCATTTGCAAGGCATGCTTATACCAAACGGCTTTTTTATTAAATTTCCGCATAAAAAGTTTCAAAATTTTGAAACTTTTGTTATATTTGTCAAATAAAAATTAATCCTAAAATATTGTATGCAATTTTTTGAAACTATCTTCTTGGACGAAGCTGATGAATTTATTTTTTCTTTGGATGCAAAAACGAGAAAAAAGATATTTTATAATGTGCGTCTTGCCGAGCAAACTAATGACCCTGAATTATAGAATATGGAACGCTTAAAAAAACGTACTTTGTCGGAAATGGAAGACAAATACATAGGAAAAATAGGTGCTCCCGAACGTGATGAGTATGAATATGAATTGCGTATGGATTTATTGGCGCGAATGATAAAAAAAACACGAAAAGAACGAGGATTGACCCAAGAAATGTTGGGCGAAATTGTCGGCGTGAACAAATCGCAAATTTCAAAACTCGAAAATCATAGTAATAGTGCCACTATTGACACAATTATACGAGTATTTAAAGCTCTAAAAGCTGATATTCAGTTTAGTATAAAATTAGAAAATGCGATGCCTCTGCAAATGAGTTTTTAAATCGAAAGCATTTGAACAATAACCAATTCATACAAAAAACGCCCCTCGTAATGGGCATACTCAATTGCACCCCCGATTCGTTTTTCGATGGCGGTGTGCGCATTTCGATTGATGCGCAATTGCAGCACTGCGAAACTATGATTTCCGAAGGCGCAGCAATTATTGATATTGGTGCATTTTCCACCCGTCCGGGTTATTCGGAAATTTCGGAAGATGAAGAATTGCAGCGGCTTTTGCCTGTAGTTCGAGAAATTCGCAGAAAATTCCCAACTACTACATTATCTATCGACACCTTTCGTTCAGCGGTAGTTCGTCGAGTTTTCGGCGAAATAGGGGAGTTTATTGTCAATGATATTTCGGGCGGATTGTACGACAACGAAATGCTCAAAACCTGCGGAGAACTTTCGTTACCATATATTTGTATGCACTTGCAAGATGTTACGCAAAGCAAAACAATGATTGCCGATATGCAGCAGTTTTTTGAAACACAAATTGCCGAAGCGCACAAATATGGTATACAACATATAATTATAGACCCCGGATTTGGATTTGGCAAAACAATTGAGCAGCAGTATGAATTGCTTAATTGTCTCGATGAATTTATGTACTTTAATCTGCCGTTGCTGGTGGGTGTTTCCCGCAAATCAATGATTTGGAAAACTTTGCAGTGCACGCCACAAGAGGCTCTTAACGGAACAACAATTCTCAATACAATTGCACTTACAAAAGGTGCGCATATTTTGCGTGTGCATGATGTGAAAGAGGCGGTGGAGTGTGTACAAATATGCCAATGTTTCAATGTGCCAATATGACAATATGCCAATGTTTCAATATGCCAATGTGCCAATATGACAATGTTTCAATATGCCAATATGCCAATGTGTTAATGAAATGTATTAATTTTCTAATTGACTTATTGGCACATTATCGTATTAGCACATTGGCATATTATCAAATTGGCACATTAAAAAAAGCGACCTGTTTCCAAATCGCCTTTTTTATTTTTACAAATTCGCTTATTGTACAATCGCTTTAAAGTTTGCGTCTTGTGCAAATGCTTTAAATTCAATATCTTTTTTCGCACGTTGACGTAATGCTGGGTCTGCATTTATTGCTTTTTGCAAGTTAGAAGTTACCATATCAAGGTTTTTTTCGCGAGCGCCAATTACCGCTCTTAAATAAAATGCTACTGCACTTTGTTCGGCACGGTTCAGTGTTTGAAGAGCTACGTCGTTGTTGTTGGTCATTACTTGTGCAAGAGCAGTATTGAAACGTGGAGCATTGCCAAACATTACAACTGCTTCTTCGTAGTTACCTGCTTTGAATTTTGCCCAACCTAAATTGTAACGAACTTCGGCTCCGGCACCTTGTGCAAGTTCAAAATATTCAAGACCTTTTGCTAAATTACCTTGTTTTACGGCTAGCACACCCAAGTTGTTTTTCACAACATTGTCGCCTTCCGAAATTTCATTTGCTTTGTTTAATGCTTTCAATGCGTTGTTGAAATCATTTGCGGCAATGTATGCAACACCCAAGTTATTGAATGCAGCCCATTCATTAGGGAATTTCACAGTTGCATTTTTAAGAATAGTGATTGCATCGTTTTGAGAATTGGCAAGAGTTGCCGCGAATAAATATTCTTGCAGTGTAAGTACAACATTTGATTGACCTAAGGCAGCAGCAAAAATCACATCATCGGACTTGTCTTTTTTAGTAGCCGAAACAACTACTTCCGAACGACGAAGTTGTGGTAAGATTTGTTCTGCAAGTTCTTTAAATATAACCGACATTTTTTTCATTTCGGCTTTACGAACGTCTGGGTCGCTGTAAGTGCTCAATATTTGAAGAATTACTTCTTTGTCTTGAATATTAGAGTTTTGAAGTAAGATTACGAATTTATCCCAGTCTTCTTTTGTATATGTACCAACAAATTCTTTTTTGTTCAATTCACGTTTGATTGCATTTCCGGCAGCAATTTCACGTTGCGATGCCAAACGGTGGTTCAAATCCAACGGACCATCGGGCGAAGCATAACCGTGAATATCTATACCTTTATATATAAGATTTGTATCTTTTTCAACTTTTTTTGTAAAATCCTTCAACGCCTTTGTTTCCGGTTTGTTCATTTCGCGGCTTTGAATGTTGGCTTGCTCAATTTGGAACATAATGTTCGACTCGGCAGTAATTATTTGATTGCGTCTCAATTGGTGGTCAACGTCAATTGCCATAGCATCGTTTTGCAACAACGCTGCAGTAGCCATCACACCATCGCCGATTTTCACGGTAGGCATAGTTACACCTTTACCTTTTACCGATGCTTTTGAATTTACAACCAATTCCGATTGCATCATTGCATCATTATAAGGCACTTTTGCAGTGTAAGCAAAACTTCCGCCGGTTGCATACGGTACCATAGTTGCATTTGATTGAACCGATTCGCCGCGAAGGTCTTTTGGTTTCAATACCACGCTGCCGCCGTCCCATTTAAGTTCAGGTGCAATGTGCATTTCGGCTTTTTTCGCAAAGTATTTCGCAGGATATGTTCCGCGAATAGTAATTTCTACGCTATCGCCTTTCATTTCCAAAGGATTGGGGCTTACTTGGTAACGCACTGTGTTAGCATCTTTAAGCATTTTTTTTGGTCCCGCACAACCAACCGACAATAAAACAACTGACGCTACGGTAAAAATGTGTAATTTTCTCATCTTCATAAATTATTTTTAAATATTATACTCTTTAAAATTTATACCGACAAATTTACAAATGTTTTTTTATTCCGCAATGTATTACGTGTTTTTTTTCATTTTTTATTGAAAAACAACGAAAATAATTGAATAATTGAATAACGGAGTAACCGAATTATTACATTGCTCCAAAATTAAATGACAACAAACCTATGGCGCTCCACTTTTGTGTCTGCTGCACAAAAGCTGTGCGCACTCCGGCGGTAATTGGTGCGCGAAAGTGAAACAAGTGCATTTCGGCATTGAGGTCGAATCCGTAGCTGGTGTAGTTTTGCGTACTGTTGCTAATTTTGCTGCGCGTGTAGGCGTAATCGAAAAATGCAGTAGTCCACAATCGTTTACCGTAAAACACCGCTCGCCACGCAATATCGGGATACCACAATGGCAAAGTATATTCCAAACGAGTGGAAATCATTTCTTTTCGCTGAAAAATCATAGTTTCAGTGCCTCGCGGCACAAAAATTTCGCGATTGAAAAGCAGGGCGTTTTCATTCGCGTGCCAATCGGCGGCAATTGCACCGTGAATTGAATGATTTTTGAAAATCGAGGGGAAATATAAATCAACTCGTGAATACACATAATCGGAACCAAGTGCGGCGGTTGAATAGGGATTGTGCAAATAAGCAATTTCCAAGCGTTGCCCCCACACAGGAAATAAATCGCGAGGCGCACCGCTGCTCATATTTGAAAAAACGGCTGCATATTTGCACGCTACAATTGAAAAAGTTAAAAAATTGCTGCTGTGAGGTTGCATATATGAATGTAGTAATTGAGTTTGAAGTACAAAAAGACGAGAAAATCCATTGCGTGAAAAATTAAAAGGCAGCGAAATTGCCGCACTGCTATTTATGATATTAAAATCAACTCTCAGCAAAGAGTCAATCGGAATTTCCTGCTTGCCAACCTCAGTTTCTATATCAATAATCGGAAAAAATCCGGTATAGCGAAATGCTGCAAAACCAACTTGTTTGGGACTACTGTCGAATGTTGCCCTATAGCCAAATCGCGAAACTGCTGTTGCTAATTTATTTTGTGAAACTAACTGTGCGCCAATTCCAAAATTGGTAGTATTCTGCGAATAATCCAAATAAAACGGACTCCAACTGTGAATGTTGAACAAATGCGCCAATTTTGAATATTTGCGTGAGGAAAACACCGTATCGGGCATTTTTGCAAAATTAAGCGACGTATTTTCTTGCCAGTTAAGAGTTGTGGCAAGCGGAAAGGAATATTTACGCACGGCATTTATAGTATGCCACCGGTGTGGTTCTGCTGGCAAACTGCCAACGCAAAAACCGGTGGCGCTATAATCGCTAAATGTAATTTTGTTGCCATACACCCGTGGAAATTGCGCACCAAATTCCGAAACCGTAACACGCCATTGTTGCTTATTTTCGGTGTGTACGGCATATACATTATCAACGCCGGAATATGACGATGTGTATAAAATATAGGATTTGAAATACACCGGTGAACGCAAATCTTCGGTAGAGTGGGGCAGAATTTCGTTGAACGATTGTGTGCGCACATCGTATTCTACCAAACGTTTGCCTTTGCTCGAAACGCCCACATAGGCAATTTTTGAGGCATCGGTGTTCCATGTAGGCGCAAGTGCATATTCGCCTTGCGGCAAAGGAATTTTGCTCCATTGTTTATTTTCAATCGTGTAAAACACTAAATCATAAGTGCCTGTGGCACCAATTTCTACTGCAACTATCTGTGTGCCGTCGGGCGAAATTGCCGGAGCAAATAAGCGCATGGGAGTACTGATTTTTTTCTTGCGTTTCGTTTCCAACGAATACATATATATATAGGTATAGTTTGTCAATTCCCAGCGAATGTGCGGTTTTGTTTCTGCCCATACCACGAGTTTGTTGTTGGTCGAAAATGCTTCGTTTGCCGGTTTCAATGCCGTGTTGGCAATTGGTTTTGCTCGTTTTTCGCCGGTGGTAATCAGCACCAATTGGCGGCGATTAGCAAGTCCGCTACGTTCGGCAATATATTGTGTGTCATTTATTTGCTGTGTAAAATTGTAATTTACAAATCCTTTTTTTGCAGGGGAAATAATTGTGTCGAATGGCTTTTGAATTTCACGTTCACGCAGCAATCGCCATTCCAAAGCCTGCACTTTGAATGTTGTATCGTAGAGTTTTATTTTTCCGCTGCCTGTTTGTGCTTTCAACGCATTGTCGAACGGACGAATTGAAAGCGGACGCAGCGCAACATTTTCTACAACTTTTGCAAATAAATACGGATTGTACAACGAGCGAGCGTTGGCAACTACCACATAGCCCATTGCATACGAATTTGGCACAAAATCACGATACGAGCCAAAATATGCTTTTGCATAGCTGAATTGCTTTTTTTGAGCAAGTTGCGCTCGTAGTCCCATTGAAAAATCGGCAGTTCGTCCGCGTCCGGCAGTGCCAAGAGCGGTTTCGCACACCACAGCATCGCCTTCCATAAACCAATCGGGCAGGTACAATCCGGCAACGGCACCTAGCGCTTGTTCGCCCAACAGGAAATATAAAATTCGGGTCATACCCTCATTGAGTTTGTCCATTTGCACCACGTGGCGATATTCGTGCAAAATCAAACTTTCCCACCAATCGTCGGGAGTTTGCGTAGGCGAAACCACATCGGACACGTCAATTCGCTTTGGAGCCCACGCCACCGAACCGTTTGAAATTCGCGATTGCGTGTGCAAAATAACCGAAATTTTTGCCGGCTTGTGTTCCAAAGTTTTGCCAACGGCTGAATACACATAGTGCAAAATTCGAGTACAGCGCTGTGCAACACTATCGTAGCCTTGTGGGTAAATTACTTGGAATTGTTCTGTTTCAATTTGTTGCCATTTTGTGGAGCCGCGTTCGTTGCCCCATGAGAAATATTGGGCGTGGAGCGCAGCAATACTTAGAAAAAATAGAGCAGAAAAAATAAAGAGTGTTCGCATTGTGATTACATGTTTTTTCTAAGCCAATCCGAATATTCTTTTGCATATTCACCGTAAAAAGGGTACTTTTTTTCGTTTGCCAATGTATCTAACAATTTCATAAGTTCTTTTGCTTCTTTCTTGTCGCCTGCAATCAAATAATTGCGAATGACATCGTAAATACCGCCTCGAATATCATATTCAAATATTCTATGCTCATCTGTACTATTCAAATTCAACACTTGCACTAAACGTAATAATTCAGTAAAATTCTTTTTATAATCTTCAAACGACGGCAAAGTTCTATCGGAAATTGATAATTTAGAGACAGTACCAAGTGGGAGTAAATATTTGTCTAAGCTCACTATTTGATTTTCGCCAAATCCTGTGGTAAAATACACATCTCTTTGAAACTTGTTTGCTTTGAGCAAACTTAAAAGAATTATATCGCCACGTATCAGCCATGTGTCGTTGTAATAGCGGTAGGTTGGATGTACAGTCCACGAAAAATCGTTGATTGTAATAACACTGTCGTTCCATATGGCGTAGTCCACCGTATCAAGCACTTCACTCGGAAGGTCGAAGGAAACGATTTTGTTGTTGGATAAAAATGCAGGATACCACGTTGTATTCAATAAATTAATTTCAACCACAGCAACGTCCGGTCGGTAATTTTCCACAATTTGTAAAAACAAAAGCGAATAAAAATGAATATCAGCAGCAGCAATAAGAATAGCATTTTCACTGCAATTATCTAGGGTTTTTCTATGCGTTTCAAGCATAAAATCGCTAAAGCCACCTCGTTTTTTTCCTTCGTTAAAAGCCCAAATTGCACTATCAACGTCGTTTCGGTACCAATAAGCCACAGCTAGTGAACCCCATTCGGCACCCAATTTTGAATACGGGTCGAGAGCAATGATTTCGCCTGTGTATTTGGGGGTCAATTCAATAATTTTTTCAAATTGTTCGCTTGTTTTGTACAATAAATCTAAATCCACATTTGTCATACTCTGTCCGTCGGGAGAATTCATGCGACCGTATGTATATCCCAAAAAATACCTTGCTTCGGTATCATTCGGATTTATTTCAACAACTTTTTCAAGCATCGAAGCTATTTGCCGGTAGTCAAATTTGTATAATTCTTCTTGGGTAAGGTTTCTGTCTGATTTGAATAATGTTTTTGCACTATCTAAAAGAGCTTGGTAGCTATTGGTTTGTGCATAAATTGCCGTTGCAAAGAGTGTGAAAATTATCGTTATTATTGTCTTCATAAAAAGTGTATTTTCTCGTCAACTTGTCAACTCGTTTACTCGTCAACTAAATCTAATCAAACGACTGATTAGCCAGTTTCGATTGTGCCAAAAGGTCGGCATATTCCTGTGGCGTAAGGTCGTTCAAATAGTAGTTGATAGGATTGACCGGAGTGTTGTGGCGGCGCACTTCGTAGTGCAGGTGCGAGCCGGTTGATGTGCCGGTATTTCCCACAAGCCCAATTAAATCGCCGCGTTTTACTTTTTGACCTCTTTGTACAAGTATTTTACTTAAATGTCCGTACACTGTTGAAAAATTATAGCCATGATTGATAACTACTTGTTTGCCGTAACCTCGCTCAAAATCGGCATTTTTCACAGTGCCGTCGCCGGTGGCATAAATTTTTGTGCCGGTGGGAGCCGTGAGGTCTATACCGGTGTGTATGCGCACGGTTTTGTAAATCGGGTGCATACGATAACCAAATCCCGACACCAATTTACCATTGCGTATGGGTTGAATTGCCGGAATACATTTAAGCATTTCGGTTTTGTTTTTTGCCAAATGTATAATGGTGTCGAACGAAAGCGATTGTATGTATAATTTTTTTTGCAATATATCAATGCGTTTCGATACATCTACCACCAATTCCATATTGGGTATGCTTTGCAATTCAGCATAGCGGTTCACGCCGCCAAAACCGGCATTGCGCACTTCTAAGGGAATTGGGTCGGCTTCAAATACCACACGGTAAATAGAATTATCACGGTCGGCTATGTCGTTCATAACCAATTCCACACGGTTAATTTTTTCATTGAGTATTTTATATTGTGCTCGCAGCCCTTTGTTTTCTTCAATAAGCGAATATTCGCGCGCCGACGGAAAAAAATGCAGCCACAAAAACATAAAAGCGAAACCAATAGTTACGAAAATAGAAAAATACGTGAGCACCAACAAAATTATTTTTTTTGTTGAATGGTTTATTTTCTCGTAGGTTAACGATTCGGGATTAAATCTGTATTTTCCTTTTGACATGGATTTGTGTGAATAGTTTTGAAGAGAGCAAAGATACAATAAAATTTAAAATCTTTATTACGTTGTTAAGAATTATTTATTGTGGACGTGGGTAATTTAGCCTGCATTATTCATAAAAGTCGAGACTTTATCGGTTTTACGTCATTCCTGCCTTCGCAGGAATGACGGTCTTTTTTGAAGGCTTGTGCAAGGCAATAAAATTGCGCCTCTTATGAATAATGCAGGCTATATTTTAGCATTGCGATACAAGAAAAAACAAACAATAGCATAGAGGAAATTGGGCAACCACACCGCTATAAATGGGTCTAAGTTGGCGTAAATAGTGAAGGTGGTGGTTACTTGAAAAAGCATAATATACATAAATGCAAGGGCAAATCCAATCACAATATTCACAACCGTGCCGCCCCGTTTTTTCTTGTTCGACAAACACACACCCAAAAGCATAAGTATAAAATTGGAAAACGGAAACGACCACCGTTTGTGTTTTTCCACCAACAGACGGTCAATATTGTCGGTTCCTTGCAGTTTTTGTGTTTCTATGTAAGCATTGAGTTCGTCTATATTCATGCGGTCAACATACACATTACGCATTTTGAAATCTTCGGGAGTGAGGTAAAATACCGTGTCTAACAATTGCCCTTTGCGTATAATTTGTTGGTTGGGCTGCATATCGCGTATCACGTAATTATACACGTCCCAACGCTCGGTTTCGGAGTTCCAACGGGCATAATCACTCGTGAGTTTTGATTGTAAAACGCCATTTTCGTCGAATTTTTCCATTGAAAAACGAAAAGCATTATCGCTGTCGATATTATAACTTTCAATATAAATAAATTCGCCCGGACGTACCTGCCTGTGAATATTGCGTTCCCAATTGACCACTTTGTTGAACACATATTTGTCCTCAAAATCAATTTTAATAGTGTTGGAAACCGGAATAATGTACATAATAAGCACCCACGAAAGCACCGCAATAACCGTAGTTGCCACAAAATAGGGGAGTAGAAAACGGTTGAAACTAACGCCGCTTGCGTGAATTGCAATAATTTCGGTATTGTTTGCCATTTTCGAGGTTACAAATATGGCGGTAATAAACACAAATAAGTTGGTAAACAGATTGGCGTAGTAGGGTATAAAATTGAGATAATAATCAATAATAATTTCTTTAAGCGGCGCATTGTTGAGTACAAAATCTTCGTATTTTTCTTGAATATCGAAAATTACGGCTATGCACATGATTATGAGCAAGGTAAAGAAAAACGTACCCAGAAATTTTTTGATTATATAGAGGTCTATTATTTTTAGCATAATGACGAACCTGTTTAAATTTCCGCAAAGATATTATTATGCACTATAAATTATGTGCTTTTTTGTGAAAATTTACCCTATTACCCCGAAATATGTTTCCCTATAAAAGGAATTTTATGAACCGCGTAAATTATTCCTGCCGATACTCCTACACAGAGTATTGTTGTTATTACAATACCTATCGAAGGGTGAATAAAATATGCGTTTATTCCTAAAAATTTCCATAAATAGGTTAACACGAGTATATGTATCAAATATATTCCATAGCTATATCTGTCTAAAAAATGTATTATTTTCAGCACTATTTTATTTTTCAATGTGCACGACTTTATCAATAGAAATATTCCTATTGCAGCCAATAAAACATTGGGCATTAAGTATTCATAGAATAAACTATCAAATTTATTCATTCTAACTGAATTAAAATATGTCCCCAAAATAGTTGTCGAAAATGCAATTACTATTATAATTCCCAAAATCAATTTATTGGAAATCAGCAACTTGCCGCCGGTTTTTAATCGTAAATTGCTAATTCTATATTTTTCGGCATGTGCTAAATAATAACCTAACACTAAATAACCCACATAACCCGAAAAATAAACTAACTTTAAATCTTTATGTATGAATGTATGACTCAAAATGAGGCTTATCAGCCACATACAGAGAAAGTATACAATTTCTTTTTCGGTGCAGTGGCGTATCCATTTATTGAGTATGGGTACAAAAAACAATAAGCCAATAAGCATGTAAACGTACCATAAGTGAAAACTAATATCGCCTTTGACCAACCGTTCCCAAAAATTTGAATTCCAAAGGTCTGTTAAAAAGTTTGTTTCTTCCTTCCAAAATACTCTATTCAAAACATACACAAAACTCCAAAAAATAAACGGAATTACAATTCGCATAAATCTTTTTTGAAAAAAACGTTTCAAGTCAATTTCTTTCGACAACAGCAACGCACCTGTTATCATAACAAACAAAGGAACGCAACAACGAACCATGCCGTCGTACACATTCCCAATCCACCAGTAGAAACTTGGCGAGGTAGAAAAATTATATAAAAGTCCTGCCGCAATGTGAAGCAAAACCATGCTTACAAGGGCAAATACCCGTACATTGCTTAGCCAGTTAATTCTTTCCATATAATTTTTACAATCGTTGAGCAAGTTGTTGTACCATTTTGTTTTTCCAAGGAGTAAAAGTTCCCCGCGCTATTTGATTGCGAGCTTCGGCAACGAGAGTCAAATAAAAACCAAGATTGTGAATACTCGCAATTTGCGCACCAAGCATTTCGCCTGCTTGGAATAAATGCCGCACGTAGGCTTTGGAATAATCTATATCAACAAATGTGTGCGCATCGGCATCAAGTGGCGAAAAATCGTGTTCCCATTTTTTGTTTTTTATGTTAATGATGCCATTCCATGTAAAAAGCATACCGTTTCTGCCGTTGCGAGTGGGCATTACGCAGTCGAACATATCGGTGCCGAGCGCAATACCTTCTAAAATATTCACGGGAGTACCTACGCCCATTAAATAACGAGGTTTATCTTTGGGTAAAATTCCGTTTACAATTTCGAGCATGGCGTACATATCTTCCACCGGCTCGCCCACGCTCAAACCGCCAATGGCATTGCCTTCGCAGTTTTGCGATGCAATAAATTCCGCCGATTGCGCACGTAAATCTTTGAACACAGAGCCTTGCACAATGGGGAAAAATGTTTGGTCGTAATCGTAAATAGGCTCGGTGTTTTTGAAATGTTCAACACCTCGTGCAAGCCAGCGGTGCGTAAGTTCCATTGACTTTTTCGCATAATCGTAATCGCAGGGGTAGGGAGTACATTCATCAAGAGCCATGCAAATATCAGCTCCTATAATGCGCTGTGTTTCAACTACATTTTCGGGAGTAAATAAATGTTTTGAGCCGTCGATATGTGATTTGAAAACTGCGCCGTCTTCGTTTAATTTTCTATTGTGTGCAAGCGAAAATACTTGATAGCCACCACTATCGGTAAGTATTGGTTTGTGCCAACTGTTGAATTTGTGCAATCCGCCGGCTTTGCGCAATGTTTCCAATCCGGGACGCAAATATAAATGGTAGGTATTGCCCAAAATAATCTGTGCTTCAATGTCATTTTTGAGTTCACGTGCATGAACGCCTTTTACCGAACCAACAGTTCCCACCGGCATAAAAATAGGAGTTTCTATTTTTCCGTGAGCCGTTGTGATTGTTCCGGTGCGAGCTGCCGATTGCGAATCTTGCGATTGTATTTCAAAAATCATTGCGATTGTTTTATTTTGTTTGCAAAAATACAAATTATTTAGAACGCAGATGACACGGATAACGCAGATTTTCGCAGATTTTAATTTTTGGTATAAAAAATCCGCGTCATCTGTGTCATCTGCGTTCAAAAAGACAATTCCCCAATCCCCTGCCGCACAATCTCAAAATCGCCGAGCGAACAATCAACAATAGTAGAGGCGGTGTTGTTGCCATAACCACCATCAACAACAGCATCTACCACGTTTTCAAATTTTTCAAGCAACAATTCGGGGTCGGTTATGTATTCTTCAATTGCATCGTCGGTACGTACGGAAGTTGTGAGTATAGGGTTACCAAGTTCTTTTACAATGGCACGGCAAATATTGTTGTCGGGAATACGAATACCTACGGTTTTTTTCTTGCTTTCAAACAATTTCGGCACATTATTGTTGGCATTGAGTATAAACGTGAAAGCTCCCGGCAGGTTGCGTTTCATTAATTTATAGGTTGTGTTTGAAACAGCTTTTGTAAAGTCCGACAAATGACTTAAATCGTAGCAGATAAACGAAAAGTTAGCCTTTTCTAATTTTATGCCTTTTATGCGAGCAACCCGTTCTACGGCTTTTTTATTGAAAATATCGCACCCAATGCCATACACAGTGTCGGTTGGGTAAATAATTACACCTCCGCTGCGCAGAATTTCAACAATTTGTTGAACGTGCCGCTCGTTGGGATTTTCGTTGTATAATTTAAGGTGTAAACAGCTCATATATTAGTGGTTAATGGTTAGTGGTTAGTAGGGGCGATGCCTGTGTGCTCGCCCTATGATATTGAGATATTCAATTGATATTCATAGATATTCATCGTCTTCTGTCCGGATTGGCACTATATGCAGTATTCTTCTATCGCCCGAAAAAGCGGTAAAATGCCCCAATGCGCCGCCAGAAAAATTTGATTGAGGATTGTCGGGCACCGAAAATGCGCCGCCGGTTTCCATTGCAGCCTGCATGGTTGTGTAAAATCGATATGCTGCACGGTCAATCGAACGCAGTTCAAATGTGAGTATATCGTTTTCATAAAAATTCTGCCATGGCGAATATTGTATAGTGTCGGCGGTAAAATACTGGTCGTTTATCACGGTCAAATCGTTGCGGCGAGTAAGTGTATCGTTTCTAAGAATAATCAAGCGATAAAAATTTTCTTCGTTTGGAGGGTCTAAAAATGAGAGTGTTACGTTGTAGGTAGTGTCGCCATACTGTATTGAGGGAAAGTATGGATTTTCAGTAATTTTTTCATACGTTATGTTGGTAAACGCCACTTTACGAGGCATATACGAGGTTGCTACGTAGGTTTTCCCTTCAACTTCTACCGTGAGTTCGTAGGTTGTTTCTTCGGGAAATATGGTGTAGGCAACGTACAATCCGCCGCTTTGTTCGCTTAGAGGTTGTTTGCTGGAATTGTAGCGCAAAGTAATAGTGGCACCCTGCACCGGCTGATTTTGTTCGTTACCCAAGAAATCAACGGTTTTTGAAAGCCGCACTGTAATCGAATTGTTCATTGCATTACACTCGGCATCAATTACAAGGAGTTCTTGCGCACTTTCTATTTCAAAATCTTTCATTTCTTCTTCGCACGATGTTGCGAAAAACACAAGAAAAAATCCCAAAACAATAAAAAAATAATGCCGTAGAGTGTTCATTTGAGCTAACGTAATTTTCGCCGACAAAGATATAATTAATTAATAATTGACAATTAATAATTAACAACTAATCTCTATTCTCTAATCACTATACTCTAAACTCTAATCACTAAAAACTATTCTCTATTCTGCGTATCAATACAAATTGTTACCGGACCATCATTTAAAAGTTCCACTTTCATATCGGCGGCAAATTCACCGGTTTGCACGAGTTCGTTATTTCCCAATTCATGGCGAAGTTGCGCCACAAATTCTTCGTACAACGCACGAGCTTGTTCCGGACGAGCGGCACGAATAAACGATGGACGATTGCCTTTTTTTGTAGAAGCGTGCAGCGTAAATTGACTTACCACAATGCACTTACCGCCGATTTGCGAAATATCGCAATTCATCAAACCGGCGGAATCGTTAAAAATGCGCAGTTTGGCAATTTTGGCGCAGAGCCATGCTACATCGGCAGAAGTATCGGCGGTTTCTACACCGAGTAAAATGAGCAAACCACTGTCAATTGCTGCTATACAATTGTTATCGACAGTTATCGATGCTCGGCTTACTCGTTGTATTACAGCTCTCATGATAAAAATTTATTTGTATTGAGCTTGTATATTTTTTATTTTGGTTTTCAACCCTTTTTGTTGGTTTTGTATGTCTTTTTGTTGTTTTTTCAATTTATCAATCTGTGTCTTAATGTCTTTTTCTTGTTTTTTCAGGTTGTCCATTTGCTTATTAACTTCCGATAATTTTACATTCATTTCTGCTTTTTTGTTAGCTGCATCAATTTTGTCAATTTTTTTGATTTCGTTATCCCAGTTAATTGCATCGTTAGCTTCAAAAGTGCTTATTTGTTCGGGAGTTAACAATTGACGAGCTTGTGCATCGCGGTTGTTTTTCAATTTATTTAGTTGAGCTTTTTTTTCCTCTGCCGACAGTTTGTCGTTTGTTACCACAGCATTGACCTGCTTTGCCGTTTCTTTGTTTATTTTACTCACTTGTTTTTCTTGTTCCTTACTAAGAGGAATGTTGGTTGGCGCTTGACTAAAGGCATTGGTAGCCGCACAAATTAGTGCTAATAATAAAAATTTTTTCATGATAGGGTAGGTTTATGATTAATACTTATGCAAGTATACACATTGTTTATTAGATAGAGAACAAAAAAACAAATTTCTTATTGAATAAAACGATTCTCATGTTAAAAAACATGGATTGCTTTAATTAAAACGCCTTAAACCCAATAATTTCACGCACATCACGCACAGTTTTACGCGCACTTTCACGCGCTTTTTCTGCTCCCAAGCGAGCGGCGCGTTGCAAGTACGCTTCGTCGGCGGAAATTTCTTTGATTCTTTCGCTGAATGGCGCAACAAAAGCAATCATATCTTCGGCTAACTGTTTTTTCATATCGCCGTAACGAATTGCGCAGGAATTGTACAAATCGTCGAAATGTTGTACGGTATCGGGTGTAGAAACTATTTTCATAAGTGAAAATAGATTTTTGATTTCTTCGGATTTGGTTTGATTTGGCTCGGTTGGTCCGGCATCGGTTTTTGCCTTCATCACTTTTTTGCGAATACTTGCGGCATCGTCTGCCAAATAAATTGCATTGCCTTCGCCTTCCGATTTGCCCATTTTGCCTGCGCCGTTCAGTCCGGGCACTTTTACCAATTGCTCGCCAAAATTAAATGCTTGCGGTTCGGGGAAATAATCCACGCCATACATACGATTGAAACGGTTACCAAAGGTGCGGGTCATTTCCAAGTGTTGCTCCTGGTCTTTGCCCACAGGTACTTTTGCAGCGCGGTGAATTAAAATATCGGCAGCCATAAGGGTAGGGTAGGTCAGCAGTCCGGCATTAATGTTCTCGGGCTGTTGGCGAATTTTATCTTTGAACGATGTACAGCGTTCCAATTCGCCCATATAAGCGTTCATATTTAAAAATAAATACAATTCCGCCGTTTCGGGCACATCGCTTTGAATGTACAATGTTGCTTTTTCGGGGTCTAAGCCGGCAGCCAAATATTCGGCAAGCACCTGCCGCACGTTGCCGTGCAAATCTTTGGGATTGGGGTGCGTGGTAAGCGAATGATAATCGGCTATAAAAAAATAGCAGTTATATTCGTTTTGCATTTTTATAAAATTGCGCAATGCGCCGAAATAATTTCCGAGATGTAAATTTCCTGTGGGGCGTATGCCGCTTAATACTGTTTCCATTTTTTTAGGTTTTTAGGTTGTAGGGATTAGGTTTTTAGGGATTAGGTAATAGGTTTTTAGGTTGCCTCGTCTCCTCGTCTCCTAACACCTCGTTTCCTTATATCAAATGTGAGGTGTTTAAGTTTCCAAGACTAACGGTTATCATACGTTGCGATTCGGCTCGTTGCCAGCGGCTTGCTATTTGAATGTGCACATTATATACAATCAATTCCGATTCTTTTGATTTGATTTCGCCGATTTTGAGCACATCGGAATTGATAACGCCAAATTCACGGGTGCTGTGTTTTGCAAAAATAGCATCGGGATTGTGTTCCAAAATAGTGAAATCGTAACTGCCTTGTATGTCGTAGATATTGGCAACATCGTCGATTGTAATAAGTTGCAGGTTTTCCAATCCGTCGATATTGAGTGTAAACCAATCGTACACATTTTGGTCGATAATGCAACGGTTGAGCGTATCTTTGGTCAAAATACGGGCATTGTTTATAACTGCCGAGCCGTAATGACTTTTGTCGAAATAATACAAACTATCGTAGGTAATAGCATAACGCAAACTTGCGCCGCCCACTATTTTACGCAGTTTCGGAAAAAAGTGATATGAATTGTAAGCTCTGAGCACAATTGCAAAATTGCAGGCAAAGAGCAATGCGTGTAGCGGAATGTCGAAAATCACAAAACCGCCGTCTCCGGTTGATATAAAATTTTCTTCGATTTCGTTTTTCGTATATTTTTGAAACAAAAATGCGTGGTTTTTGAAACACATATCTATGGTTTCGTTAAACAAAATTTTGAACATAAACGGCACCAACGATTGTTCAAATTTTTCGTACGAACTGTATTTGTAAATGTCGATACCCAACACTGATTTACGATTAATATTTTCAATATCAACATATTGCGTTAGGCGTTGTTTGAGGTCGTATTCTTTGGGAATAAGATTTACTTTTTCAAACACATATTTTTCGTCGAAATCTTCGAGCAAACGGGTAATTTGTTCGTAATCGAGCAAGCGGGTTGTTTTGTTCATACTGCGTAGTTTTTTACAAAAATACAAATCAATGAACAATTAACAATGAATAATTAACAATTAATTTAGGAAACATTAAAAACAAAAACGGCAAACCTGAAAATGGTTTGCCGTTTTTGTGTTTGTAAAGTGGTTGTAGAGACGAATAATTTTAGTATCCGTCTCTACGGTTGCGCACCGAAATATCGGTTATTGTTTCACCACTTTTACTACTTTTTTGCCGTTTATCTGCAAGAAATACACTCCTTTCGCATAGTTCGACAAGTCTATTTCGTTGCCGAAACCGCTGTATAACAATCCGCCTTGTTGATTGAGCAGTTTAACTTTGGCTTCAGCTGAAAGGAACACTTTGTCGGAAGTTGGGTTTGGATACACGTTGATATCAACAGCGTTTACGCCTTCTGCCGATGTAAGGAGTTCATCATGGAAGTATTGGTCGAATCTCTCCACATCACCCGTTTTAAGCGTTACTATCAGATTGTTGCGAGTATCTAAATATTTAAGGAATTTAGCTCCCGAAACATCGAGTGAACCGAGTTGGTTGCTACTGCAATCCAATCCCATAAGATATGGTAAGCACGACACATTGAGCGAAGTGAGGTTATTGTTTTGCACATACAAATATTGAAGACCGGTAAAATAACAGATACCTGTAAGGTCGGTAATACCCAATCCCGCAAGATTCAATGTTCTCACACCTTGCATTTGGTCGCAAGTAATGTAGCCGTCTTTAGCGAAGTTAGCCAAAACAAACACTCTGAAATTAACATCGGGGAAGTTTACTGCGGTTACAGCAATAACGCACTCGCGAGGTTGTGGAATAAGAACCTTAGAAGTACTACAGCCTACGGTCAAAGCATCGCCACTGTACAAGAACGCATCTAAGTATTGTACGCCGCAAATTTCGCATATAGCTTCGTATTTAGCAGGGCTTTCGCAGGTTGCAGGGCTTATCAGTGCACCAAGTTCCGAGAAAATGTGTGCACAAGGTTCATTACCGGTGCAATTGCAAGTAAGTTCATTGCCCTTACCTTTGTTATTGCCGGCGCCGTTACCATTGCCATTGCCGTTACCATTGCCATTGCCGTTACCATTGCCATTACCTTCGCCACCTCTGTTTTCGCAATCTAAAACCCATTTAGCTGCGCCTTTATTAATCGCATCAACCGGAAGCGGATTACCGCAATAATTCAACGATTGAAGATGTTCTAAGCACGATACATCGAGCCAAGTGAGCTTATTGTTTTCAACCGACAATTCTTTAATGTTGTCGAAAAAGCAAAGACCTGTTGGGTCGGCAATGCCTAAATTCGAAATATCTAATTTTTGTACGCTTAGTGCTTGTTCGCAAGTAATATAGCCATCGCCGTCGGTGTCGAATTTAGTTGCAACAAACTCATAGAAATTATTGTCGGGGAAGTTGACTTCGTTTAGAGCAATAACACACACGTCGGCAGGAGGAGGACAAGTTAAGGCTTCAACTTCGTCAAGAATATCTCGATGACCGTCGCAATTACTTACACGAGCCGTATAGCCTTTTCGGGTACAAGTTGGCGGCATTGTTATAATTGTATAATTGTGTCCCAAAGCAGCAACGAAATCGCTGTCATACGAATCGCCGCAACGAGAACAAGTGTAGGTTGAGAAACCTTGTTCATCGCACGTTGGTGCTGTTATTGCCGTAACTCTATGGTTGTGTCCCAAAGCAGCAATCACATCGCTGATAACTTCCACAGCGCCGCAAATAGATGTTGTATAACCATCTCCGGTACAAGTCGGAGGAGTTATTACAACTTTATCATAACCCGATGCAGGAACTACTTCTGTTTCTATACCCAATTTACCGCAAACCGAACATTTCTCGGTTTTCACACCGTCGGTTGCACAAGTGGCTGCAGTTGTAATTTGCCATTCGGTAAATTTGTGCCCCGCAGCGGGAATTACTTGTGTAATTTCGTGTGTGCAACCGGCACGAGTACAGGCTTTAAATTCTAAGCCGTTATTTTCGCAGTCGGCAGCTGCTCGTTCCGTCCATGTTGCGGGATAGTTGTGTCCCAATGCAGCAACATAATTGTCGATATATTGACTGCCGTTACAAGCACTTGTATAGGTAGTGAAACCTTGTGCCGTACAAGTTGGCAGAGTTACAACACCAGTGTAACCGTGGTTTAATGCCGGAATTGCCTGTGTTTTTGTTCCGGTAGCTCCGCAAACGGCGCATTTTTCGATTTCTAATCCTGCAACTCCGCAATCGGCGGGTGTTACAACTTGCCATTCGGTAAATTTGTGTCCCGCAGCGGGAATTACTTGTGTAATTTCGTGTGTGCAACCGGCACGAGTACAGGCTTTAAATTCTAAACCGGTAGTTGTGCAACCGGCAGGGGTTCGTACCGTCCATGTTGCGGGATAGTTGTGCCCCAATGCAGCAACATAATTGTCGATATATTGACTGCCGTTACAAGCACTTGTATAGGTAGTGAAACCTTGTGCCGTACAAGTTGGCAGAGTTACAACACCGGTGTAATTGTGAGGCAATGCAGGAATTACTTGTGTATCTTCAACATTGCAACCGTCGCGAGCACAAACTTTAAATTCTAAACCTGCAACTTCGCAGTCGGCAGGGTCTCGTACAGTCCAAGGTTCAGACCAATCGTGTCCTAACGCAGGGATTACTACGGAGTTTGGTCCGTGGTCTCCGCAAATAGGGCATTGTTCCCATTTTAAACCGGTGGTTGTACAAGTAGGGAATACCGTAGTATCCCAATCGGTAAATCCATCGTCGTGTCCACATGGTAAATAAATCAAGGTAATTGTACCGGTTATCCATTGGGGGCGGGATATGTTTGTATTGTCGCTTAGAATTATTTCTGACGAAAAAGGCGTAGAGAGAATAGTGTTAGAGGTGCTTATCAAAAAGCCGCCACTGTATGAGATACCGGGCACAAACAGCGCTATCTGAGGATTATTCAACGCAACAGGTGCGCGGTACGAACCGGGTCTGCCCACCATAACGAGGGTTACTTGCTGATTACTTGCATTTATAGTTTCGAGGCTTCCACCATTTATTCCTGACAAATCAAGCATAGTAATCGCATTGCCGGAGCAATTCAAAGTTTTAAGATGTGTCCAAATTCCAATTCCGGTTAGGTCTTTTATTCCTTTATTGGAGCAATCCATAACAGTAGCAGAAGCTTTACCGCCCTGCAAATCGGAATTCTTGATAGGATTTCCGTACGTTGTTGCTACCCACGCCCTAAAAATTGGGTCGGGGAAAGTAGTTGCGTTTACAGGAAAGTCCATTTGTGCAAACGCTCCCGCCGTCATTGCTACGAGCAATAGGCAGATTCCAAATGTTTTTGTTAGTAAGTGTTTAATCATGTTATAAATTTAAAGAGTTAATAATATATATATGTATGCACAACTGTATGCTTACTACCGTTACAGTAACACGAGCCGGAAATTGGCGAGCGAATATGTGTTTTATGAGATTTCATATTCTTTGTGTTTTTAAAAACAATGCAAGCTGTCTGCATTTATTGTGTTCATTACCAATGTACAAACGTACAATATTTTATTACAAAATGCAAGTTTTTTTTGTGTTATTTTTGCTTTTTACTGTTTTTTGAGCATAAACGCTTATATTTTTATTGTGAAAAAACCCATATAATTGTTGTGAGAAACCTCATGTAAAAACATGATAATAATCATACTTTAATTATATGGAGTTTGTTTATAATTTATTTTCGGTAGTTTTACATCGTGCAAATAATTTATAATTTAAATTGACTTTCATCGAACTTTGTTTCATAATTTATAATTAAAGTCTATTTTTGCGCCATGATTGAAATAAAATACATAACCATAGAAATAGCGCTTACTTACGCACTATTAGCTTTTGCAGCGCTGCAAGTGTTTTATTATATGTTCTTTTATATGCGTTTGGTGTTTGCAAAACGCAAGCAACCGGCAGAAAACAATCAAGTACCCATTTCGGTAATTATTTGTGCCAAAAATCAAGAAGATAATTTGCGGAAATTTCTTCCCATAGTGTTGGAACAAAATTATAAAAATTATGAAGTAGTTGTAGTAAACGATTGTTCCACAGACGATACCGAATTTTTGCTGCCGCAATTGCAAAAAAAATATGCACACCTGCGTTCCACTTTTATAAAAGAAGATACACGATTTAAACACGGAAAAAAACTTGCCGTAACCATAGGAATAAAAGCTGCCCGTTACGATTATTTTGTGTTTATTGATGCCGATTGTTACCCCGAAAGCGCCGATTGGTTACAGGCAATAAGCAATAAATTCCGGAACAACAAACAATTGGTGCTAGGCTACGGTGGGTACGAAAGCAAAGCGGGAATGTTGGACAAACTTGTACGCTACGATACTTTGCAAGTTGCCATGAATTATTTATCGTTTGCCCACGCCGGCTTGCCCTACATGGGCGTGGGGCGCAATATGGCTTACTCTCGTGAGGCGTATATGAAAAGCAGCCGTTTTACGAAACACTACCATATACTTTCGGGCGACGATGACCTGTTTGTAAGCGAAATTGGGCGACGACACAATACGGCAATAGAAATTTCGCCGCAATCAATTACTCGTTCCTTGCAGGTTGATACCTTTGCGCAGTGGTGCGCTCAAAAACGCCGCCACTTGACAAGTTCCAAAAAATATAGATTTATTCATAAATTCTTGTTAGCACTCGAACCATTTTCACGGGAAATGTTTTATTTGTTTGCGGTTTTTTATGCGCTGTTATACGTTTTTGCCGGTTGGTCGCATTTATTTGAGTTTGTGGTTTCGGCAGTTGCGCTACGCTTTGTGTTGCAACATATAATTGTAGGATTTACGGCAAAACGCCTTAACGAAAAAGGTTTATTCCCCTATATTGTGCTTTTCGATATATATTTGCCGCTGAGTACGGCGTGGTTTTTTGTGCAGAATAAAATGAGGAGGAATCGGCAGTTGCGGTGGTAAATGATTAGGAGACGAGGGATTAGGGACGAGTTGACAAGGGACAAGGGATTAGGGACGAGGGATTAGGAGTTAGGGATTAGGTAATGTGAAATAAAAAATTTATAGCAGTTCAATATTACGGTGCTACGCACCTTATGTTGCGTTTATGTATTTTTACTACAAAGATTAACGGTGCTCTGCACCTTTAAATGCAAACGAAAAAGTTGCGTAGCAACGCAATATTTGTAGTATAAATGTTTGTTGTTAGCAAGGTGCAGAGCACCGTAATATTGTTATAAATTGTTTATTTCGTGTCCCTAAATTATTTTGTATCTATAGTCTAAAAGTCTTGTGTCTTGTATCTAAAAACCTCGTATCTCGTATCTAAACCCTCGTACCTAAAAACCTAAAGAAAATGAAAGAAATCTACGAATATTTCCCCGATTTAACCAAAGTGCAATACGAGCAGTTTGCACAATTAGACGAATTGTATCGTTTTTGGAATGAGCGCATTAACGTAATTTCACGAAAAGATATTGATAATCTGTATTCACACCATGTGTTGCACTCATTGGCAATTGCCCGTTGTTTTGAATTTAAACAAAATAGTTCAATACTTGATGTGGGTACTGGTGGCGGATTCCCGGGTATTCCGCTGGCTATAATGTTCCCCAAAGTGCAATTTTGTTTGATTGATGCTATTGAGAAAAAAATAAAAGTAGTAAACGAAGTGGCAGGGTCGCTTGGTTTGCAAAACGTGCGGGCGCTGCAAATGCGCGTTGAAAATTTTCCGGAACGTTTTGATTATGTTGTGAGCCGGGCAGTAACATCATTTCCGGAATTTTACAAAATTGCCCGTAATTCGGTAAGTACTATTTGTAACAATAAGTTACACAATGGAATAATTTACCTAAAAGGTGGCGATTTTTTTGAAGAAATGAAAGGTTTTAAAAAATATAAAATATTCAATATCAGCAATTTTTATACCGATGAGTTTTTTGAAACGAAAAAGATAATTTATTTGCCGGTGGAATATTAGAGTCTGTTTAAATTTTATTTAACTCTTACTCTTCGTGTCTTTTTGTCTTCGTGCCTTCGTGTTTATTTTTTTAAGCGCAAGCGCATTTTTAGTAAACACGAAGACAGAAAGACATGAAGACACGAAGTTA
>WQTX01000015.1 GCA_009786075.1 Bacteroidota bacterium
CAGAAGGTTCAGCAGAAGGGTTAAAAGATTTTATAAACAAAAAAACAGATTTTCTCAAAATAGAACTCGCCATTATCTCGTATGCCATTTCTGCCAAATATTATACACGAGCCAATTATCACAAGCGAGCATCTTTTCAACTCTACAAAATATTGCAGTTGCTTAGTCATTACAAATTTATCGAAGGCATAAATTATGAAAAATTCAGCAAAGCAATCAGCAAAGAAGCCATTAGGTTAATATATTTTGCCTACGGTCAAATAAATCTTTTTGCTATACAAAAGCACAAATTAGACACCGAAAAACCGAGTGCCAAACTGCAAAATATTTTGTTAGACAGCGAAATACGCCGTGTCACATTATTAGTAAAAGAATTGGAATTGCAGATAGCAAAGCAAAAAACAAAAGAATATAAAGAATATGAAGATAAATATAAAAATGAAACGGACGAAACAAAGAAGAGTAAATATGAAAAGAAATTGGGTAAAATGAAGGAAAAGAAATATGAAAATGCTTTGATGGATAAACTGCAACAGTTATACAAACAATCTATAGCTCAGCCGTATGCAATACACTACAGCGTTACTGCCCGCACTAACCTTCTGCGTTTGAAGGCAAAAATCAATTGGACAACTTTTAAATGGTTTTTAAGAGACAAAATTATTGTTAATGAAAACAACAATGAAAATAACCACAATGAAAAAAATTATTTTGATTTGCTGGCAATATTGATAAATAAAGAACAAACAAACCTAACAAACATAGGGAAGATAATTGGTAAAGATATACCCGATGGCGAGAAAGAGTTTTCAAAATTTTGTTTGGAAATATTAGAAGATATAATCGTAGATTCTATTTTTTGCCTTAAAGAAGTAATCCGCTTGTGCGAAACCTCCGGTGTTTCCTATCTGTTTAGTCATGGTTATATGGCTGCTGCTTACGAACATCTTGGAGAATGGGTTCGTTATGCAGAAAGTTTGTTTAACATAAAAAGATGGGTGGTTGATAAAAAAGATTATGACAAAGTAAAAATTGAAAAGGCTTATAAAAAAATTAGTCCGGATTCAAAATCTATTTCTACAAACGTAGAATTAAAAACATTGCTTTCAGAATATAAATTAGAAAAAAAATTAGACGCCCGTTTTGGTACTAACTGGGAAGTGCAATTAAGTAGTATTTATTATACCAATCGGGCATTGATACACTATTACGCCATGCTTGAAACTCATCGCGGCGGTCGTGCTTACCAACGATTAATTGAGAATATGTATTTTGTTAATAGCGATTTTGATGATTGTATTTATCATTTTAACATCGCAATCGAACGTTTTACTATCCACAATGCCGATAACAAAAAATACAATAAGGAAGGCAATAAACCTATACCTCAAGGTATTGACCAAAAGACGAAGGAATTGAAAAAGATATGTAAAGCTACTACATTGTATGATGTAGATAACTATTTTGAAAAATAGAGTTTTAGTAATTCTATCGCTGAAATTTGGTTATAATAGTTAATGCTGTTTTGCCGGATTTTAGTGGTAAGCGTTCGGGAGGGGTAATCCTTTTGATATTCAACACACTATTTGTCTGAAATAATCGAGTTAAAATGCAAACGGTGATTCTCTTGCAGTGGAAAAATACAGGGCTACGATGTAAAGTATATCGTGAAAGGGAGTTTGTGCAAGTCGTATTTGGGGGGAAATATCAGCACATTAAAACAGAGTGATGTAAACAATTATGTTGAAAATAAGATGTATATTTAAAACCGGAAAGCTCGCTCAAACAACAAAAAAAGTCTGTTTTGTTACTCGTTTGTTACCGCTCACTTGTAAATAGTGGTCTTTCTCTTTTTGTATCAAGCGGTTATAAATGTTATTGAGGTTTTTAAAATAAACAAATCCGCATAAAATATAAAGAGGTGTACGAAAAACTTACTGCCGGCAAAGATGAACAGATTAACTGCGTTGAGCTCCGCTTTGCTACGGTTACTTTATTGAGGAGTTTAGTGGAGAAGAGAAACATGCGTAAACACGTGGGACCGCAGTCCATAGCATCTAATTGCTAGTAGCAGGTAAAGTTTTTTGCCATATATCTAACAATGTTAATATAAAAATCGAGTACATTCCACTTAATCCTATTATGCTGCAAGTCGTAGTATGAAAATATTGAAATCCCGTTTCTTTCATATTTTCTACTTCCGCCAACCATTCCGTTAATTCAATTGAATATTCCGAAGGGTTTTCTTCAATGTACGATGCTATTGCTTCACACATTTGCTGCACATCTATTTGGTCAAGTACCTCTTGGAGTGCCAATTCTACCGAACCATAATCTTGAAAACTACTCATTATTCTGGTTAGAGTTTCGGGTACTATGTTGTTTTGCATATCCGGGTCAAAACACATCAAGCCTTTGGTTGCAAGATACAGCCCAAGTGTAAAAATATTGTCCTGCGAAAAATCATCATCTAATAATTGCAAAGCCAGTTTTTGTGTCTTTTCGTGGAAACGAATAAGTTGCTCCGTATAATGTATAAGTTTGAATGTGTTCCATACCAACGAATTGTTGGGATAAT
The DNA here is from genome assembly GCA_009786075.1 of Bacteroidota bacterium. Taxonomy (GTDB): domain Bacteria; phylum Bacteroidota; class Bacteroidia; order Bacteroidales; family UBA1715; genus WQTX01. Next base: position 2,579 of record WQTX01000015.1, read on the forward strand.
TACACCAAAGAACTCTGCCATAATCAATTGTTTCGGCAGAAATAGATTGATTTTCAGCTAAATACTGCTGAAAATAATTTTCAATTTCAGTTTGGTAATTGTTTTCGCAATTGGGCGAAATGAGTGTAACTTGAATATGCTCGCCCCGTTCGTCGGAAAAAGAAATCAAGCAATTGCAAAATTGCGTTTGTCGCTTGGTGTAAAACTGCATTATGTGATTTGCAAGTTCTGCCCAATTGGTGCGAGAATAATAAATCGCAAGGAAATACCATGCTTTTCCGTCTCGAATATATGGTGGTGGGGTTAATAAACTCATAACATTATTTTATTATTCTTATAGATTGCTTCGTCGTACCTCCTCGCAATGACGCTCTTTTGAGGATTAGTGTAAACTCTCGAAGGTGCGTCATTGCGAGGAACGAAGCAATCCAACATATTTTAATCTATTATTTTTTTGCGTGAAACATCAAAATTTTTAAAAGCACTACCTTTTCCAAACCCATCGGGATTAACAGCAGTATTGTTTTTTATTTGCTCATATACTTCGTTAAAATTAATGCTCTGGGTTAGCAGTACAATTATCCATGTTATAAAATCATCGTTCTGCGCTTTGTGAAAAGTACGATTTTCAAAATCAATAGTGGGCGATTTTTGATTCGCACTCCATGTTCCTTTTACAACATCGCCTTGTATTACAATTTTAACTTTTTCATTGAGGTAGGCTTCATAAATCGACAAAGGAACTTCGGAAAAACCATATACATGCACATTATCGACCAAAGTGTATTGTTCGGTTGTAAAATCGTTATACAACAGCAAAATAATTGATGTGTAAGGATTTACGTAAGCAATATACATTTCGCTTAAATTTTTTGCTATATGTTCTTCGGAAATACGACTTTTATCGGAGTGTGAAATATAGCGGTAAAATTCGGGGTCTTGAAAACTCATAGGTTGCAATCCGTGCTTCATTAAACGATTCATAAAATCATTATCCTCGTAGCCATAGCTTTTCAATGCTTCGTTGTAGCCTCGTATTGCCGTAAAATCTTCATAACGCACGCTTACTCTGCCAAAAGTGTCGTTGAAAGAATGATTGTTGGTGTAAAATATATTGCTGTGCGTTGCAAATTCTTGAATCATAAATGCTGCAAAGCCTTTGCCGAGAAAATTGTCGGCATCAAGATTGCACAAAATTCCGGCATTTGCCAAACGGAAAGCCATATTACGGCTGTGGCTCCGGTGGTAAACCTTTGGCTCTGTTGTTTTGTAATATACCAATATGCCGCTATCAATATAGGTTTGCATATTTTGTTGCACCCATTCGCCCAAACCATCGGTGGAATTGTAATCCAACAAAACAAACTCTACATCATCTATCAAATAATTATCGAGAATATTTTTTTCAAGCGTTTGTTGCAAGTGGCACAAACGATTCATGCAGGTAATGCAGAATGCTATTTTTTTAGGGAGAATATTGGCTGTCATTATTGATTTGTTAATTACTTTCCTTGTTGAATTAGGTAATCAGGTTAGTTTGGGTAGGAATTTTTGGTTATTTAGGGTGTTTTGTTTGCTAAATCAGGTCAAAATTAGGTTATTTTTTTTGAAATTACAACAAAAATTTTTTACTCCCTCTCGTGCATCATACGCTTAATAAGCGGCGAAAGCGCAAAAAGCAGTAACGATGCCACAAGCGCAATAATTCCCACCACACCAAACACACGAGCGTAGTTCAGCAAATTAAATAAAGAATATTTGCTCGAAGGACTAAAACTTTTTGCCTGTTCGGGTGTAATGTAGTTTTTGTCGAGAGCCTGCACAATTGCCTGTTCGCCTTTTGCTTGAAAATGTGCAAAACCTGTTTCAAAACTTTGCATAACGGCTTTTGAAAACAATGCGGAATCGGCAACAGATTGTGTTATTGAGGCATTTTCAAAGCTAAGCCACATTTTTTTTTGCAAACTATCAATATTTTGACCGCTTTGCATTTCGTTGAAACTTTTAGAATACGTATACGAAATATCGGAATTGTAGGTTTTGAAAAATTCTTCTGCCGGAATTGTCAATGCTTGCAACGAAAGATTTGTTTTGAAATCAGAAATCATAACCTCAACCGTAGAATCTTCTTGATTGGTAAAATTGGCAATAATTCCCGCCACATGGTGCGCCATTGCCGACGACAAAAACCACGCACCCATAATCATAGCCGTAATTCGCGGCGGCGCAAGTTTTGTTACCATAGAAAGCCCAATGGGCGAAAGGCAGAGTTCGCCAATGGTTTGCAGCATATAGCTGAGAATAAGAATAAGCATGGGCACAGCGGCAATTTGTAATAGTAATGGTGTAACAGAATTGCCCATATCAAGCGAAACTTCGCTTACAAAATACGGTGCAACGGCAAGCAGCAAAAATCCCAAACTGAGGAAAAATAATCCCAAAGCAAATTTGAAAGCCGTGTTTGGTTCACGTTTTTTGCTTGCCAACCACAACCACAGCGAAGTAAGCGGCGTTGCTAAAATCAATATAAACAACGGATTGACCGACTGAAACAGCGAAGTTGGTACGGTAATTGAAAACAAATTACGATTGACATTTTCGTTGGCAAACAACGTAAGCGACGAACCGGCTTGCTCAAAAAATGCAAAAAACAATACGGTAAAAAACAGCAAAATCAAAATTACGAACAAACGGTCTCTCTCTATGCGATTGCTGCGCAAAGCAATGATAAATATAATTACTACCACTGCCACAGCAAATGGCGTGAGTGCGTATGTCATAAGTTGGTAATTTTTTACGAGCAAAGCAAAAATAGCAACCGAACACACACTTAGCACATAAATCAAATGTTCGACCGACAAACCGAGAAAAACTTTTTTGTGTAATTTTTCACCTATTGGTGCTGCACCAATAGGTGCATACACAGTATGCACCTCAGCAGTAGGATTACCGGTTACTGAGCTTGTCGAAGTAAAATCAACTATTTCTTTGTAATCCAGTTGCTTTTGATTGCGCAAAAATACCGCTAAACCGGCAATCATTCCCACTCCGGCAATGCCAAAACCCCAATGCCAGCCGTAAGTTTCGCCAATTATGCCACACACTAAGGGTGAAAAAAATGCGCCTAAATTCACGCCCATGTAAAAAATGGTAAAACCGCTATCACGGCGTGGGTCGTTGTCCATATACAAATTGCCAACGATTGACGAAATATTTGGTTTGAAAAATCCATTGCCCAAAATCAAAAACGCCAACGCAATGTAAAGGCAAAATTCATTTTCAATTGCCATTATAAAATGCCCCACAGCCATAAGAATTGCACCCCAAATAATCGCTTTTTTGTAACCGAGAAATTTATCGGCAATCAAACCGCCAATGAATGGCGTGGCATATACCAATGCCCCGTAAGCGGCAAAAATTCCAAATGCAACTGTCTTTTTTTCAGGTTCTTGCAAATGACGAAACAATTGCAAAGTCAAATACAAAGTAAGCAACGCCCGCATTCCGTAGAAGCTGAAACGTTCCCACATTTCGGTAAAAAAGAGGAAGGTGAGGGATTTAGGGTGTTTGTACATTTTTAGTGGTTAGTGGTCAGTGGTTAGTAATAAGCGTTGTTTTGATTAATTGGCACATTGGCTTATTGACAATTGGCACATTGACTAATCGTTTACCGAATTATAAAGTTTAATCTGATTAGCCAAAATTTTCGTAAATCCTTTTACATCGTCGCCCGAAAAAGCGGTATTCATTTCGCCGTATTGGGCAAATTTTGCCTGCATCATATCGTATTTCGATTCTATGCCGATTACTTCAAAATTGTAAGGCGCAAGTTTTACGAATACTTTTCCGCTCACGTGTTCTTGCGTGCTTTTCAAGAATTTTTCAATATCACGCATTACCGGTTCTTGATATTGCGCCTCGTGCAGCAACATTCCGTACCAATTGGCAAGTTGTTCTTTCCAATATAATTGCCATTTTGTAAGATTGTGTTTTTCAAGCAAATGGTGCGCTTTTATAATTATCATAGGCGCAGCAGCTTCAAATGCCACACGTCCTTTTATGCCGATAATAGTATCGCCCACGTGCATTCCGCGTCCAATGGCGTATTGCGATGCAAGTTTATTAAGTTTTTGAATTATTTCGAGCGGATTTTTATAGAGTACACCATTGAATGCAACCAAATCGCCTTTGTCAAACTCCAGTTCCACATCGCACGGTTCTGTTTTTTTCAATTGCGAAGGGTAGGCACTTTCGGGTATAGTTGTCGAAGAATTTAAAGTTTCTTTGCCGCCGATGCTTGTGCCCCACAATCCTTGATTGATAGAATATTCGGCTTTTTTGAAATCGAAATCAATGCCATTCGAGCGTAAATATTCAATTTCGTATTCACGGCTCAATTTTTTATCGCGCACGGGAGTTATAATTTCAATTTCGGGACAAATTACTTGAAATGCCAAATCGAAACGCACTTGGTCGTTGCCCGCACCGGTGCTGCCGTGAATTATGCAGCTTGCGCCGACTTCTTTTGCATATTTTGCCAACGCCATAGCTTGAAAAATCCGTTCGGAACTTACCGAAAGAGGGTAGGTGTTGTTTTTCAAAATATTGCCATAAATCATATAGCGAATACATTTTTTGTAATATTCCAACGAAATATCTAAGCATACGTGTTTCGAAACGCCAAGAGCCATTGCCCGGCGTTCGATTTCCTGTAATTCTTCGTGCGAAAAACCACCGGTATTTACCAAAACCGAATGAATATTCAACCCTTCTTCTTTGCTGTAATATTTTGCGCAATACGAGGTGTCCAAACCTCCGCTAAATGCTAAAACTGCTATTTTTGACATTTTTTTTGATTTTTTGTTTGCGCAAAAATAGCGATTAATTATGAATTATGAATTATGAATTATGAATTATGAATTATGAATTATGAATTTTCGATTTAGAGTATATTAAATTTGCAATTTTTGTGTTTTAAAAATCTCTATAACACTTGCATTTACTGCAATCGCGTTATTACGAAAAATTTCGTAACGAAATTTTTCGTAATAGAAAATTTTGTATATCTTTGTGGAAAATTAAAACATAAAGTATATGGCTAATCCTTTTAAATTTGGTTCTGTTGTTGATAAAGAATTTTTCACAGACAGAAAAAACGAAACCGAAGAGGTCAAAAATATTTTGAATAGCAGTAATCATCTGATTTTGATAAGTCCTCGCCGTTTTGGAAAAACGAGTTTGGTGCGTAAAGTTACAAATACGCTCAACAGACCGGTAATTTATCTTGATTTACAGTTGATTACCGATGTTTCTGATTTTGCAACACAATTGCTGAAAAAAATACTTAAAATAAATCGTTGGGAAAATATTAAACATTTTTTGACGCATTTTAGAATTGTGCCAACTATTGAACTCAATCCTCAAACCGATGCTATGGAAGTATCGTTTGCGCCCTCAATGAGCAGCAGTTTTACGGCATTGGAAGACGTGCTGAATTTGATAGAAAAAATCGGCGAAAAAGGGAAAAAGCCTATCGTAATTTTCGATGAATTTCAAGAAATCACTTCGTTGAGCAAAACGCTTTCAAAACAATTACGAGCTGTTATTCAGCATCATAGCCATATTAATTATGTTTTTTTAGGCAGTATGGAATCTATGATGCGCACAATTTTTGAAACTAAAAAATCGCCGTTTTATCATTTTGGTTATTTAATGACTTTGCCCAAAATTCCGCAACAGGATTTTTTTGAATATTTACAAACCCGTTTTGAAAGTATTACCGATAAAAGCACCGAAATTTCTTCCGAAATACTCGCTTTTACCGACCAGCACCCATATTATACACAGCAACTTGCGTTTTATTGCTGGAATTTTTTGGAGAAAAATAAGTATCAAAGCGCAATGCTTACCGATGTAATTACTACCATTATAAACATACACGATACTGATTATGAACGACTTTGGAATACAATAACCAAAACCGACAAAAAAATATTGATAACAATTGCTATGCAAGAAAAAATTTCGACAATACCACTCCCCACAAGTACCACATACAGCGGATTAAAACGCTTATTTACACAAGGTTATCTGATAAAAAATGAGTATTACGAACTCGATGACCCATTTTTTAGGAAATGGATTGTTGAAAGGAGAAATGTGTGATTTTTTATTGGAGCAAAAGCCTTGTAACACTTGTAATTACTGTGATTGTTGCATTACGAAAAATTTCGTTACGAAATTTTTCGTAATGCTTTTTTATGCGTTTTCATTTCCAACTTTACGGCAATAAATTGAGCATATAAAAATTAATCACTAATCACTAATCACTAATCACTAAATATTGTATTTTTGCCACTTGTAAAAAAATAATTCTTACCCAATGGAAATTCCAGCAAAATATAACTCTGCCGATGTTGAATCAAAATGGTATTCATATTGGCTTACGCATAAATTGTTTAGTTCAAAACCCGATGCTCGCGAACCGTTTACGATTGTCATTCCGCCGCCCAATGTTACCGGTGTGTTGCACATGGGGCACATGTTGAACAATACTATTCAAGATATTTTAATTCGCCGCGCCCGCATGCAAGGCAAAAATGCGTGTTGGGTTCCCGGCACCGACCATGCAAGTATAGCAACCGAAGCAAAAGTTGTTGCAAAATTAGCTGCCGAAGGTATTCAAAAAACCGACCTTAGCCGTGAAGAATTTTTGCAACACGCTTGGGAATGGACGCACAAACACGGCGGCATTATTCTCGAACAATTAAAAAAACTTGGGTGTTCGTGCGATTGGGACAGAACCTGTTTTACAATGGACGAAAAACGTAGCGAAAGTGTACTGAAAGTATTTTGCGATTTGTATGAAAAAGGAAAAATTTACAGAGGTGTTCGTATGGTTAATTGGGACCCGCAGGCATTGACCGCCCTTTCGGACGAAGAAGTGATTTATAAAGAGCAGCAGGGAAAAATGTATTATTTGCGTTACCGCATCGTAGAGACGCAATGCATTGCGTCTCTACAACCGGAATACGCCATTGTTGCAACAACACGCCCCGAAACAATAATGGGCGACACCGCAATGTGCATTAACCCTAACGACCCGAAAACCGCTCATTTGAAAGGAAAAAAAGTAATTGTACCGCTTATCAATCGTGAAATTCCTGTGATTGAAGACGATTACGTTGATATGGAATTTGGAACGGGTTGTCTTAAAGTTACACCGGCACACGATGTGAACGACTATATGCTCGGCGAAAAATATAATTTGCCGTCAATCGACATTTTTAATGATAATGGTACTTTGAACGAAAACGGCGCAATGTATGCTGGCATGGACAGGTTTGATTGTAAAAAACAAATTGAAAAAGATTTGGAAGAAGCCGGATTGTTGGAAAAAGTAGAGCCGTACACCAATAAAGTAGGTTTTTCGGAACGTACGCACGTTGCCATTGAGCCAAAACTTTCCATGCAATGGTTTTTGAAAATGGAAGAATTGGCAAAACCTGCGCTCGAAAACGTAGAAAACGATACCATTAGATTTTACCCCGAAAAATTCAAAAACACCTATCGCCATTGGATGACGAGTATTAAAGATTGGTGCATCAGCCGCCAATTGTGGTGGGGACATCAAATTCCGGCGTGGTATATAGAAGCTCGCGCCGATTTGCAATCGGTGCGTAAAAATAACGGCACGGATTACAAATCCGCGCCAGCGGCAAAGAATTACGGTTTCGTTGTTGCCGAAAACGAACAAAAAGCGCGAGAAAAAGCAATCGAAAAATTCCCCGAATTAAAAAATATGGAATTTTCGTTAAAACAAGACGAAGACTGCCTCGACACATGGTTTTCATCGTGGTTGTGGCCTATTTCGGTTTTCGACGGAATTAACAATCCCGATAACGAAGAAATCAACTATTATTATCCAACAAACGACCTTGTAACGGGTCCCGATATTATTTTCTTTTGGGTGGCTCGCATGATTATGTCGGGTTATGAATATCGCCAAAAGGAATGTTTTAGAAATGTGTATTTTACCGGAATTGTACGCGATAAATTGGGTAGAAAAATGAGTAAACAATTGGGCAATTCGCCCGAACCGCTTGAATTGATTGAAAAATACGGTGCCGATGGCGTGCGTATGGGTATGATGCTTGCTGCGCCTGCGGGAAATGATATTCATTTCGATGAAGCATTGTGTGAACAGGGACGAAATTTTTCAAGTAAGATTTGGAATGCTTTTAGGTTGGTAAAAGGTTGGGAAGTAGATTATTTTCAAGAAGATGGTTATATGCCTAAAGTAGATATTATTGCGTCAAATTGGTTTGAAAGCATTTTAATTCAGGCAGAAAAAGATATTAATGATTTGTTCTCAAAATACAGATTATCAGAGGCATTAACATTAATTTACAAACTGTTTTGGGACGATTTCTGTTCGTGGTATCTGGAAATAATAAAACCCGAATACGGCAAACCTGCTAATGAGTTTACTTATGATTGTGTGATTGAATTTTTTGAAGAATTGTTAAAACTTTTGCACCCGTTTATGCCTTTTATTACCGAAGAACTGTATCACGCTTTAGAAGAGCGACCGGAAGGAGAAAGCATACTGTTTGCCCAAATGAGAAAATACGAGGTTTTTGATTTGAAAATTTTAAATGATTTTGAAACCGTCAAAGAAATTATAACCAATATCCGCAATATTCGCGCCTCAAAAAATATTTCACCAAAAGAAAAATTAAAGTTACAAATCACAGGCGAACATAATGCAGAATATAACGATGTAATTATAAAATTGGCAAATGTAGAAATTGAAAATGTAAGCGAAAAATCCGCAGGCGCAGTTTCTTTCCTTGTCGGCACGACCGAATACGCTGTTCCGCTCGGAAATTTGATAAATGCCGAAGAAGAAATCGCCAAAATAGAAACTGAAATAAAATATTTGGAAGGCTTTTTGAAATCGGTTACAGCAAAATTGAGCAACGAAAAATTTGTTGCCAATGCCAAACCGGAAATCGTTGAAAATGAGCGCAAAAAACAAGCTGATACTCTTGAAAAAATTGAAGTTTTGGAAAAACGATTGAAAAATTTACAATAAAAACTTATTGGACAAACTTTTCCAAAGTTCAAAACTTTGGAAAAGTTGCAAAATAAGAAATTGATATAAGAACATGAAGAAACCAATCCAAATATTTCAAGCACAAGCCGAACACGAAAAATATGCGCAAGCAATTTCCGACTTAATTTTCGAGGCATCGCAAGCAAAAGATTCGGGACTTGCGCAACGCTCGCCCGAATATATTCTTAAAAAAATGCTTGAAGGCAAGGCGGTAATTGCACTTGCCACCAACAATGAAATTGCCGGATTTGTGTATATTGATACGTGGCAACAGGGCGCATTTGTGGCAACTTCGGGTTTGATTGTCAATCCTGCCTATCGTGGACTTGGGCTTGCCACAGAATTGAAAAAAGAAGCATTTTTACTTGCCCGAAAATTATTTCCGCAAGCAAAAATATTTGGACTTACCACCAGCGAAGCCGTTATGAAAATCAATCACGATTTGGGTTATCGAAATGCAAGTTACGATGAACTTACTACCGACGATGGTTTTTGGAAAGGTTGCGAAAGTTGTGTTAACTACGAAATACTTAAAAATAACAATAGAAACGAATGTTTGTGTACCGGTATGATTTTCACTCCTGAGGAATAATACCAAAGTGATTTATATTTCATTTCAAAACAACAATGGATTGCTTCGCTCCGCTCGCAATGACGCTCTTTCGAGAGTTAGCGCAGAACAACAAAAGAGCGTCATTGCGAGGAGGTACGACGAAGCAATCCAGTATGAAATATAATTCATTTTGGAATAAAATGCGAGGGAGTTTGAAATTCCCGTTAGTTTCCAAAAAGTTCCGGCAAGTCCCCCTGAGGGGGATTTAGGGGGCTGTGTTCCACAGTAAAATCCCCATACTCCAATTGTTTGTTTTTGAACAACAAAAGTTCTTTACATTTGTAAGTGCGAGTGTGTGTGCCGGTGCTGAAAAATAATGTTATGCCAATTTCGCCATCGGCAAAAGTGCTGTAATTCTGCGCATTGAGTATAAGGTGTGCTTCGGCAACGCTTGCAAGTTCGTTTTGAAACAACGGCGATTTGTGGAAAATACTAAATATGGAGCAACCATTTTCAAAACGTGAGAAATGGTTTTGCAATGAATCGAAATTGGTATTGACAAGAGCCGTTGGAATTGAAATTTCGACTTTAAAAAACCGTTCCACGCAGGCACTCGTGTTTTTTACCGAAAAACGAGGGTAAAAATTTACATAATTGAATTTTCCGCCTGCGGTAATTGGAATACCGTTGGTGTTGAGAATGGAATATAGCTCAATTTCGCTACGATTGCCGCGTTGGTAGGCATTACGAATTTCATATTCTTCCATAAGCAACTGCTTGTTTTCCACACGTTTGTAATACAGATAATTACAACTTTGATGTGGAGCTTTGCTGCTTTGCGGAATGTGAATACCTATAATATAATCTGTTTCGGAAACAGCAATTTTTTCAATAGAAACATTCGGAATTTCGGGAAAAATAGCGGTTTTGCAAAGTACGTGCAGCCATTCGTAGGCTTTCGGGTTTTGAATAGGAGTGAGTTGTTTTGCAATTTTGCGGGTAGCGGCTATACCTATAAATATAGTGCCGCCTTGCGAATTTGCCATTGCCGAAATAAGATTTGCAAAAAACAATTGCTGCCGTTCGCCGCACTGTGCTATTTCTTTGGCAGGCACAAAGGCTAACTGTGAATTTTCTTTTAATCGAAATTCAAAAATGTTGGAAAGACTTTTGGCGGTGTTGGTTATCATAGTTGAATTAATTATGGATTGCTTCGTTCCTCGCAATGACGCTCTTTTGTACGTCATTGCGAGGAACGAAGCAATCCAAGTTTTTAGATAATGCGATAATAATTATTTTTCATACTTATAATAGTTTTCCCGTCAAAAATAAAACAGCTATTGAAAAATAAATAACTAAACCCGTAACGTCTACACACGTAGCAACAAACGGAGCCGATGCAGTGGCAGGGTCTAATTTAAGTCGTTTCAATAAAAATGGAATCATAGAGCCTACAAATGTTCCCCATAGTACAATGAAAACTAACGATGCCGAAACACTAAGACTTATCCACAGCCAAAATTCGCCATAGTCGTACAAGCCTGTTGTTTGCCAAATAAACACACGGAAAAGTCCGATAATGCCAAGAATTGAACCCAAAATTAAACCGGTTAATAATTCTTTACGCATCACGTACCACCAACTTTTTACATTCAATTCGCCCAAAGCAAGCGAACGAATAATAATTGATGCCGCTTGCGAGCCGGAATTTCCGCCACTTGAAATAATCAAAGGAATAAATAAGGCGAGCATTAAGGCTTTTTCTAATTCTGCCTCGAAAAAAGTCATTGCCGAAGCGGTAAGTAATTGCCCGAAAAATAGAATGATAAGCCAACCTGCACGTTTTTTCACCATTTCAATAAGCGATGTTTTTGTATATGCCAAATCCAATTCTGCGGCACCCCCGAATTTCTGGAAGTCTTCGGTACTTTCCTGTTCTTGTACGTCCATTACGTCGTCTACCGTAACAATGCCGAGCAGTGTGCCGTCGCTTGCCGTAACAGGCAAAGCCACACGGTCTTGGTCGGCAAAAACTTTTACCGCCACCTCTTGGTCGTCGTAGGCATTGAGCGAAACGAAACGAGAGTCGATAAGTTCCGAAATGGCTTTGTCGAGCGGCGCCAAAATGATTTCCCGAATTTTAATATCATCAATCAATCTCCATTGATTATCAACAATATAAATAACATTCAGCGTTTCGGAATCATGCCCAAATTTGCGAATGTGTTCCAACGCTTGTTGCACAGTATAGTGCGGTTTTATGGCAACATATTCGGGCGTCATCAAGCGCCCGATACTTTCTTCGGGGTAGCCCAAAAGTCGCGTAGCAATTTCACGTTCCTCTTTCGAGAGCATTTGCATCAATCGTTGACACACCGTTCCGGGCAATTCTTCAAAAAAAGCAGTACGGTCGTCGGGGTCAAGGTCGTTGAGCAAACCGGTAAGTTTGTGTACATTGCTTGCCAAACCTTCAATAATATCTTCTTGCGTTTCGTAAGTCAGGTATTGAAAGGTTTCTTTTGCCGGCATTCTCGACAAAAGCCGGAATACAATAATTTGCGAATTTTTGGGAAGTTTTTCAATAAATCCGGCAATTTGAATAGGTCCAAAATCCACCAATTCCGCTTTGAGCGTTTTCCAGCGCTTACCTTCAATAAGTTCTGTAAAATGAGCCGGTATTTCTAATTCGTTCATACAGAATTGATGTTTGTTTTGTACTATGTTTCTTGCTCGCAAAGGTAATTTTTTTTTTCTCTGTGCAAGTGATATGGGAGTTTTTTTTACGATGACAACCGTATTAGGAATTAAGGAACAGGAATTAAGGATTAGGAAAAAAAATAATCATTAATCACTAATCATTAATAATTAAAGTGTACTTTTGCCCTATGATTGCAAGTATTTTAATAGAAGGTTTTATCATTGGCATTATTGTTTCCATTCCCTTGGGACCAATAGGTGTGCTGTGCATTCAACGCACGTTGTTGCAAGGTCGCAATTCGGGATTTGTGTCGGGTATTGGGGCTGCCACTGCCGATTCGTCGTTTGCATTTATTGCCGGATTTGGGCTTTCGTTTATTGCCGATTTTTTTCAAAAGCAACATTTTTTTATTATGCTTGCCGGAGCTGTGGTGCTTATTATTCTTGGGCTTCGTTTGTTTTTTACCAATACCATAAAACAAGTGCGCCGCTATAGAAATCCGCAAAAATCCAATCCTTTTTCCGATTTCTTTTCGGTTTTTGGGCTCACGTTTTCCAATCCGGTAACAATTCTCTTTTTTGGTTTGGTTTTTACAAGTTTGGGACTTGTAAAAAATAATATTTTTCACACGCTTACCATAGTTGGCGGTGTATTTTTGGGAGCTTGCACGTGGTGGTTTATTTTGGTTTCGTTGGTTTCGGCGTTTCGCAATTTATTCAAACTGCGAGTGATTTTTTGGATAAACAAAGCAGCCGGAATTTTAATCGTGTGTTTTGGTTTTTTTGCCATTTACAATGCGTTTTTTCCGGTAACTACCAAGCAGGTTGAAAGTCAAATAAAATTATTGCAAAAAACTAACCAAGTAGTACCGCACTAATGCTCGATTTTTTACATACCAGCGACACAATCTGCGCCACCGCCACCGCTACGGGCAAAGCCGCCTTAGCAGTAATTCGCATAAGTGGAGCAAAGGCAAAACACATTATTAGTCAAATATTTACTCCCGTGCGCAGCAATGAAAATTGGACGCACGAAGGCTACAAACTTCATTATGGAGCAATTCACAACAACGGCACACACATTGACGATGTGTTGGTTTCCGTATTTTCAGCACCACATTCCTATACCGGCGAAGATAGTGTAGAAATCAGTTGCCACGGTTCGCAATATATTGTGCAGGAGATACTTAAACTTTTGCTTGCTCACGGCGCACGACTTGCCAAAGCAGGCGAATTTACCCAACGAGCCTATTTGAATGGCAAATTAGACCTTTCGCAAGCCGAAGCCGTTGCCGATTTGATTGCTTCACAGAGCAAAGCGGCGCACCAATTGGCGGTGTCGCAAATGAAAGGAAACTATGCGCACGAATTGAGCGATTTACGGGCGCAATTGTTGCACTTTTCGGCAATGCTTGAATTGGAACTCGATTTTGCCGAAGAAGATGTGGAATTTGCAAACCGTGATGAATTACAAAAACTTGCACACACTATTATTGCTCGTATTGAGCATCTTACCAATTCGTTCAGCGTGGGCAATGCCATAAAAAACGGCGTGCCGGTGTGTATTGCGGGCGAACCGAATGTGGGAAAATCAACCCTGCTTAATACTATTTTGAACGAAGAACGGGCAATAGTTTCCGACATTGCCGGCACCACCCGCGATGTGATTGAAGATACTATTATTATAGGCGGCGTAACCTTCCGTTTTATGGACACCGCCGGTATTCGCAGCACCGACAATCATGTGGAGCAACTTGGAATAAACCGCACATTTGCAAAAATAGAGCAAGCGGCAATTGTGTTGCTTTTGGTTGATGCTACGCAATCTACTCGATACATTCAACATAATATTGAAACAATACAAAAGCGTTTGCAGCCGCACCAACACCTGATTGTGGCGGTCAATAAAATTGATTTGATTGAAGTCGACGATGAGCAAAAAACGCAATTGCATGCACAACTTGCCTCGCAATGCGGCGAAAATACTTCGATTGTGAACATTTCGGCAAAACAACAGGAAAATATTCACACACTGACTTCTATTCTTCTTGAAAAAACACAGTTGAACAATCTTGGCGAAAATGATATAATACTCTCAAATGCACGTCATTACGAATGTTTGCAAAATGCAGCCGAAAGTTTGAACACTGTTTTACAAGGTTTGCAACAAGGCATTTCAAACGACCTTGTTTGCATAGATTTACGCCACGCGCTTCATGCTATTGGGGAAATTACCGGTGCTGTAACTAATGATGAAACTTTGGGGTATATTTTTAAGAATTTTTGTATTGGTAAATAAACCCCTGTCTTGACACAGAAAACAACAACTAAAAAACCGCCAATATGTCTGTAAGATTAATTAAAGTATCAAGAGAATTTAACATAGGAGTTTCTACAATAGTGGAATTCCTTGGCAAAAAGGGGTATAAGATAGATTCTGACCCTAATACTAAACTGTCTGATGAATTGGTGGATTTGTTGGAAAAAGAATTTCAAGGCGAAAGTGTGGGTAAATCAACAAAAACGCCTATAAAACCTGTCAAAGCACAAGTAATTGTTGAAGATGAGGAAGATGACGATTATGATGACGAAGAAGAAATTACTCCTGCACCTCAAAAATCGCACATTAATGTAAAAGTAATTGGTACTATTGATATTGATGCTCACAAAAGATCGAAGGCTGCAAAATCTAAAGCAGGCATATTAATTCAAGAAAACATCAGGAACAAATCAAAAATATTAGATATTGGTAATTGCGGATTAACTAACCTTTCAAATCTTCCCGAATTATTTAATTGTGTACATATTGAAGAATTAATATTAAGTAACGAGTGGGCAGAATATGAAAATGAGAAGTGGCAATTACGTAAAAGTAAAAATACAGGAGAAAGAAATGTACTAAGTTCTTTGCCGAGTGAAATAAGCAATCTGACAAATTTGAGGAAGTTAATTTGTGGTGGCGATTGGAAAGATGGAAACTCATGGAATAGGTGGAAAATCAAAAGTATTTCCACTTTGTCTAAACTCAAAAAGTTGGAATACTTGAATATTAGCAATAATCGTGTTGAATCGCTGGAAGGGATAGAAAAATTATTAAATATAAATACCATTCATTTAAACAACAATTTTATTTCTAATATTCGTGAATTGAAAAACTTGAAGAAACTGGAAAGCGTTTTTTTAAGTAATAATTTGATTTCAAATGTTTCGGCACTTAAATATCTGCCAGCAATACAAACTATTGATTTACATGCTAACGAAATAGAGGATATATCACCTTTGAAAGGCTTAATTTCAAAATTAGATATTGAAAATACAAAATGGAAACTAAATACTATAAATATTGCAAAAAATCCATTGGGAAAACCTCCGATTGAAATCATAACAATGGGAAAAAACGCTGTATTACAGTATTTTAAAGATATTGAAACGAGCAAAACATGTATAAATAAAGATGTAAAAGTTATCTTGGTGGGAAATAGTGAAGTCGGTAAAACAAAATTAGCAAAATTCCTTGAGAATGAAAAAGATTTAGATATTCCACATCCATTTACTCTTTGGTTAGACGAGAGAGAAATTGAAAGTAAATATGATATTGAAAGTATTAATGGGAAATGTATTATTCGTCTTTTTGATTTTGGAGGACACGATTTTTTTCATGATACTCATCATTTGTTTTATGGGACAAATACTATATATATATTGCTATGGGAAACGAACACAAATAAACTTGATTTAAGAACTACAACCCAAAAAAATAAAAAAAGAGAAGAAATTAATGTTCAAATTCAAGATTATCCAATAAAATATTGGTTAGAATCGGTTAAGCATTATATCAAAGAAGTTAAGGCTGAAAATGTTGAATTCGATATTCAAGAAACTTATAATAGTTCGTTATTGATTATTCAGAACAAAGCAGACGAGCCAAGCCAAATAGTTCATTTAAATAATCAGTCTATTATTGAAAAATATCCCTTTGTTTTTGATTTTATAAACATCTCTATCAATAAACGAAGAAATTTAGTTCATTTTGATTCTTTATTCAAAGAAATGATAACTAAAAGCAAGATAATCGGTAGAGTTTTACCTCAATTTTATGATGACATAAAAGAAAGTATAAAAGATTACACAGGAAAGCCCATATTAGAACTAAATGAATTTCACGATTATTGCAATACCATATCAACGTATGAAATTGATTTCAACCAATTTCATCTTTTGACATCTTACTTGAAAATCATTGGAGTAATCCTTTGGTATCCGGAAAGGAATACAAATAATAAAGTGTATATAAATAAAGAATGGGTAATAAGTAACATTCACAATATTTTAGAGGGATTGATTGACAAGAAAGGCGAATTTAATTTAGAATATGCGACTTCAAAAATTGAGGGAAATGAAGAACGAAAAGCAAAAGATACAATTGCAATAATGACAGACTTCAAAATGATTTTTGAACACCCTTTTCATCAAGATACATACATCGCACCCTTATATTTGCCGCCTATACCTGTAAGCACAATTAGTCTGTTTTTAGATAAAAAAAATATTCCGTATCGAAGATTTGAATATTCGGGTTTTATTCATAAACATGTAGTTTTGAGCTTTTTTAGTAAATATGGGAAATTGATTGCTGGTAGTAATGATACATACTATTATTGGAAAGATGGTTTGATTGTGAAAGATCCTAATACTGAAGCTATCGCTATGATACAATTTAATATTGGAGATACGGAAGGAAACGCATTTATTGATATTTTTGACATTACAAAAACTGATAAAACATTTATTGATAATATTATTTCATACATAAAGGAAATTAACAAAGGATATGAAATCGAAGAAATGGTTACATTGGACGGAGAGGATTATCTTTCCTTAGAAATGTTATTGTCAAATGCAAAAGATGGGAAATTATTTTTTTCTGAACAGAGAAATTCTGACAAAAATAAGTCAAAGCCTGCCAAACAAAAATATTTCAAACTTAAAGATTATGATATATATTTGAAAGACATTGAAATTAAAAAGAAAAAAGTGGTTATTTCTTATTCAAAGAAAGACCTTACACATGTTCATACATTAAAGCGTTATTTAAAGCCTCTTGTAGATATGGATTTAATCGAAGAGCCTTGGTATTGTACTAATTTACGACCGTCAGAAGATTGGGAGAAAACCATAAAGCAAAAATTTGAGAACGCAGATATTGTATTTTTTATGGTTAGTGATTATTTCTATTCTACGAAATATATTGTAGAACAAGAAATTACTACTACAATTGACAGGTACGACAGAAATAACGAATCTGTAAAAATTATTCCTATAATTTTAGAACCGTATGATTGGAAACGAAAGGAGCCATATAATTTGCAAAGATTTACTGCATTACCATTCGAAGCAAAACCCATTAGTGATTATAAAAATCCTAAATTAGCATGGTTTTCTATTGCTGAATCTGTAAAAATGATGATTGAAAAAGATTTAGACCCGGGGAAAGTAGATGAAATAAGCAGGTATTTACAAGAAATATATGAACGGCAAGTAAAAGGAAAACTCGATGATAATTCTTGATAAACATTTTGGGAAATGATAGTTATATTTCTATCAATTTTCCCGAATTAAATGTCAAATGCTCATTATAAAAAACATACCCTAACTGATTTGAAACACAGCGCGTTTTACCAATAATTTTGTCAATATTCCGGTGCGAATGTCCGTAAATCCAATAATCTATCGGACTTGTTTCTATATATTTTTCTAATTCTACCGTAAAAGCTCCGTTAATCCGGCTACCCTCAAAATCCGGCGAAGCTAATTGAAAAGAGGGGACGTGGTGTGTAACAACGATAATACGCTCTGCATTGCTTTTTTCAACTTTTTCTTGTATGAATGAAAAACATCTATCGTGTTCTTGATTGAATTTATCCCAAGTCAGAAGTTCGTCGTTATACAAAATACGGTGAAAATCGTTAACGCCCCGTTCTGTTATATAAGCATCTTCCAAGCTGATTTTTGCCCATAGGGTTGAAACAATAATGTCTATGGTATCAATCTGAACAACAGCGTTATAATAACATTTTACATTATCTCGTATAGCATAAACCTCTCCTTGCGGCATTTTTGCCAAATCGTAATATTTGTACAATTCGTGATTGCCAACAGCAACGATTACTTGACTGAAATTATCCGATGCCCAATCCCAAAACGGATGATTCCGGTAATTATCATCATTCAAATAACCAATGTCTCCTGCAAGGACAAGAATATCGCCCACAGGTTGCAGAGGATTACGTTTCAGGTAACTGTAATTTTCCGAAAATTCAAGATGTAAATCGGAAGCGTATTGTATTTTCATAACTATTCTCTTTAAGCCCTTTCAACTTATTTCGTTGTATAGGAACAAGTTCTGTTTGAACGCCTAATATTGAAATTGCACTAAATTATTTTGCACCATTATCAATGGTAATGATAACAGTGCAAAAATTGTGATAATAATTCAATTTACAAAAAATAAAAAGAAAAAACCACTATCTTTGCTCATTATCATCAAACATAAATCCCAATAATGCCCGAAATAGCTTACCTTCGCAAATAGAAATGAATATCAATGGAGAAGATTTTGAGAAAGTAAATTTGATAAACGACAAACAGATGACAAAAAGAATTTTAGTAATCCTCTTGATAGCATTTAGTTACGTAAACTTAAATGCACAAATTGACAGCTTGAAGAGCAAAGACGCAAAAACAGAGAAAGAAGTGTATAAGTCCGAAACTCTGTCAATCAATCAGATTTCGGAGTATGTGTATCAACACATTTCATTTCTTGACGCAGGAGAGTTCGGAAAAGTTTCGTGCAACGGAATGATTGTTATTTGTGAAAATGAGGCGGTTGTTTTCGACACGCCAACAGACAATGAAGCTTCTCGTGAACTGATTGATTGGGTAACAAAGTCGCTGAAATGTAAAATTACAGCGGTTATTCCAACTCATTACCACGCTGACAATTTGGGAGGTTTAGACGAATTTCATAAACAAGGTATTGCTTCTTACGCTTATTGCAAAACTGCGCAGATAGCGAAAGAAAATGATTTGCCCGAACCGCAACACTGTTTTGACAAATTTTTGGAATTGAAAGTTGGCAATGAAAAAGTACATATTGGTTTTTTCGGAGAAGGTCATACCTGCGATAATGTTGTTGGTTATTTTCCGTTGGAAGATATTATGTTTGGCGGCTGTTTGATAAAAGAAGCAGGTGCAGGAAAGGGCAATCTTGCGGAAGCGAATGTTGAAGCGTGGTCGGAAACGGTAAGAAAAGTAAAAATGAAATACCCGAAAGTGAAAAAAATTATTGTTGGACACGGAAAATCGGGTGGAATTGAACTTTTGGATTATACGATTAAATTGTTTGAATGAAAAAACTGCTGATATATTTTATCGTGGTAACTTTCTGTATCAGGAAGTAAAAGATAAAAAGAACGTGCTTCGACTGAGCGCAGTCGAAGCACGTTCTAAATTACTTTTGAGTTTCGGATTAATTATTTCCTTCTAAACAGCGAAACAATCCATAACAGCACAATAGCGCCTACGGTTGCAGTAATCAATTGCCACCAAATACCGGTAATACCGAAGAAACCTTTGATGCCAAAGAAACTAAACAACCAGCCGCCGAGAAAACCGCCGATAACCCCGACAACCAAGTTCAATATCAAACCGTTGCCCTCACCTTTAAAAATAAAGCTACCCAAATAACCGGCAGCCAACCCGATTAAAATAAACCACAAAATACTCATAATTTTTAATTTTTTAGTTAAACATTTTTTTAAACTACGAAAATAATACATTATGTTAATAAATAGTAGCTTTTTGTATTTTTTTTTAGGAAACGAGGTTGTAGGAGACGAGGAGACGAGGTTTGACAAGCTTGTAGTTCCTCGTTTAACTTCGTTGAGGGCTTCGCCGTTC
The DNA here is from genome assembly GCA_009786075.1 of Bacteroidota bacterium. GTDB lineage: Bacteria > Bacteroidota > Bacteroidia > Bacteroidales > UBA1715 > WQTX01. The sequence continues at coordinate 22,906 of WQTX01000015.1, forward strand.
CTTGTCAACTCGTTTCCTTGTCAACTCGTTTCTTATAAAAATTCATCTCATCTAAATACCGCCACGCTGCATCGGGCATAAAAGCTCGAATGTTCTTTTTATTTTGTATGCTGCGACGAATGAAACTTGATGAAATTTCCATAAGCGGTGCATCTACAAAATGAATATTCGGCAGGTTTTTATAGCTTTCGGGAATTGTGCAATTGGGACGGTTGTAAATGTACAAATGATATTGTTCCAATATCAACTGATAATTTTTCCATGTATGGAAATTCACAAGATTATCGCTGCCCATAATGAGCGAAAATTGGTGCTTGGGATATTTTTCTTCCAAATGCACAAGCGTGTGAATAGTGTACGATGGTTGCGGTAACGAAAATTCTATGGTGCTTGCCTGCATTGCGGGGAAATTTTCAATTGCCCGGCACACCATTTCGTAACGTTGGTAATTGTTGAGCAACGAGTTTTTTTCCTTTGCAGGATTGTGCGGCGAAATCACAAACCACAATTGGTCAATACCGGTAAATTCTACCATATAATTGGCAATTGCCAAATGCCCTATATGAATGGGATTGAAAGAACCAAAAAATAAACCTACGTTCATTGATTTTTTTGTAAGGGAGTAATTTTTTACAAATATAGCATTTTTAATTTATAAAAGCTCCCTTGTTTCCTAATTCCTTGTTCCCTAATAAAATGAAGAAAATCATAAAAAAACGTGAAGAAAATCATAAAAAACATGACAAACAATACAAATAGAAGCCTTATTTTTGAAATTCCCTGAAAACTCACTAAAAACTCACTCAATTATGACGTATTCAATTCTGTTTTATGGCAACGACGTAGCTATGTACGAACGGTTGCAAGCCTGCACTGCGCAGGAAATTAAACACTTACATGCCGGCGGTGCCTGCGAGTGTGAAAAATCGGAAGTAGTGCTATTGCTGGTGGAGCTTGCCTGTGCCGAAAATATAGTGAATAAGGAACGATTTTCAGATTGTTTTTCGGTTGTGGTAACATATCATTACGAAGAAAAACAAAACGCTCTCATAGACCGTTTTAACGATGTTTTGGTACTCGATAAGCCCGAAAATATGCTGCGTATGCGTTTCAATTTGTATAACAATACCATACTTGCCGAAAGCGCATTGCGTTACAATCGCGATAAATACAAAGATTTTTTCTATCAAAACGACCTTCCGGTGGTGTTGCTCGACCAAAAAGGAATTGTGATGGAGGTAAATAAGAAATTTTTACAAATTTCGGAATATAACGAAAGTGATTTATATTATAAACCATACACCAATATTTTTCAAGATTTTGACTTGGAGCAAAGCAAAGAAAACGGCATTGCGATAGCAAATTTGATAACCAAACGCAATGAACAAGTAACAAAAGAACTGCAAATATCGAAAATTCTTGTAAGTAACGAAGATGTGTTTCTTGTGGTGTGCCACGAAATGAACGAGCAAATCAGCTATGTGCAAAAAATCCAATACGATGAAATCCGTTTTCGTTCGGTAATCGAAAAATCGCCCAACGGATTGATAATTTTCAAAGATGGAATTATTACATTTATCAATGATAGCGCTCTTGCAACGCTGGGCGGCGAAGAAAAAAATTATGAACAACAAGAAATTTTGCAATTGGTTGTACCCAATCAAAAAGATGCTTTTGAAAAGTTTATTGAGAAACAAACACAAAATTCAACAAATGAAACCAAGCGCTTTACGTTTTTATCAATCAACCGGGAAGAAATTTTTGTAAAAGTCTATTGTAAATCGCTTTCGTTTGGTGGCGAACATCTTATTTCGTTTCAAGATATCAGCGAATTGGTAAAATCGAAAGAACTGCTTGCGCATCAGGAACTCTATTTGAACGAAATACAAACTATGGCAAAAATAGGGCATTACGAAGCAGATTTAAAAACGAATACCGTGTATTGGTCGCGCGAGCTGTATAACATTTACGAAGTAGACCCTCAAACATTTACGCCGAGTTTGCGTAAAATGTGGCAGCATGTTGTTCCTTCCGATTTGCCGGCTGTAGAAAAATGTTATGCCATAGCAAAAAAACGACAGGGAGTACACGAAGTTACCTTCCGGTTGAATATTGACGGAGAAGAAAAATGGATATATGAAAGATTCTACAGCGTGTTCGGCGACAATGGCAAAATACAGCAAGTAGTAGGTTGGATACACGATATAACCGAAACAATTGTAACAAAAGAAGCACTTGCTTTTACAAAGAATAAGTATACCTCTATATTTTACAATCTTAGTATTGCAGTGGTAACAACTTCGATTGAAATAAGTGCCAACGGGCAAAATCGATATACAATACAGGAAATGAACCCGGCATTTGCCAAACTGACCGGAGTTGAAGAAGAAGTTCTTAACAGTTTTGTAGGTTTAGATTTGGGTGAAGGATTGCTGGAACCCGGTTTTTGGCAGCAACACTGCGATGAAGCCTATTATCAAGATAAAAGTTTGCATTTTGAATATTATGAAAAACACTTACAAAAACATTTAAAAGTTACTCTTTTTACGACAAAAGATAAATTGCAATTATTGGCAGTGATAGAAGATGTGAGCGATTCAATAACAACCAAACAAGCACTTGTTCTTACCGAAAATAAATACACACAATTATTTGAAAATTTGAGTATTGGCTTTTTAGCGTGTTCAATTGAAAAAGATGAAAATAATCAACCGGTTGATTATATAATTCGAGAGTTAAATCCGGCGTGCGAACAAATATGGAAGGGAAATGGTATTGAGTTTAAAACTATTCTCAATAAAAGTGTGCGCGAAGCAATAGTTACAAGCGAATTTTGGATACAAGCATGTAATCAGGTGTATCACGAAAATCGAACCATACAATTTAAACATCATGCAAAGAATTTCAATAAAATACTGAAAGCTACCATATTTATGACTCCCGATAAAACGCACATGTTGGCATTTGTGGAAGATGTGAGCGAACAGGAAATTGCAGAACAAATCACAAAAAATCTTAACAACCGATTGCAGAAAATACAAAAATATGCACGCATAGGCACACTAACTATATACGCAAACGGCGATTATGTGTGGAACAATGTAATGTATCAATTATTTGAATACAACACCAATATGAAACCAAGTATAGAACTTTTCATGTCGCGTGTGCACCCCGAAGAAAAAGAATTTGTATTAGATAGTTTTTACAACACCATAAAAAAGAAAGAAAGATTTTTCCTATGCGAAATGCGTTTACAATTCGCCGACGGACGTATAAAACACCTTTATTCTGAAATCGAACATTTTTATAAAAACGGCGAATGGGAGCGCACCGAAGGCTGGATGCAAGATATTACCAATCGCCGGGAAATTGAACTGCAATTGATATATGCAAAAGAAAAAGCCGAAGAAAGTGATAGATTGAAATCATCGTTTCTTGCCAATATGAGCCACGAAATCCGTACTCCGCTTAATGCTATTGTGGGATTTAGTAATTTGCTCGCACGTAAAAATTATCCCGAAGAAAAACGGAAATTGTTCCTCAATGATATTCAAAACAATTCAAAACAATTGCTTACCATTATTAACGATATTTTAGATATTTCAAAAATTGAAAGCGAGCAGTTGGAGTTGTCGTACATTTGGATTGACCTTAATCGGCTGATGCAAGAGGTAAACGACACCATGCAATTTCAAGTAAAAGGTAAAGACGTTAGTTTATTCTGTCAAAAACCACTGCCCGATTCACAAGCGCACATTTATATGGACGACGTGCGTTTGAAACAAATTTTGACGAATTTGATTTCCAATGCAATTAAATTTACCGAACACGGTTTTGTGAATTTTGGTTATACTCTGAAAAACAACAAAACTCTTGAATTTTTTGTAAAAGATACCGGTGTGGGCATTGCACCGGAAAAACAAAAAACCATATTTGAACATTTCCGTCAAGAAGACGAAACCACATCACGAAAATTTGGCGGTTCGGGACTTGGACTTGCTATTTCCAAGCGTTTGGTGGAAATTATGGGCGGACGTATTTGGTTGGAATCGGAAAAAGAGAAAGGGGCGCAGTTCTTTTTTGAAGTACCTTATATTCAAAAGCAAAAAGAAGCAATATCAAAAATAGGTACACCTTTGACCGATGAAAATAGTGAAGATGCATTTGCAACAATGTTTAACGGCGAAAAAATATTGGTGATAGACGACCACGAATCGTCATACGTGCTTATTACCGAATTTCTTGCCGACTACAATGTAAGTGTCGACTATTTCGGTTCCGGACGTGAAGCAATTGCTTATGTAGAAAAAAATCCTTCGGTATCGCTTATTTTTATGGATATTCACATGCCCGACCTCAATGGTGTGGAAACTATGAAAATTATAAAAGCAAACCACCCCAAAATTCCAATTATAGCACAAACAGCCTTTGCACTCAAAGAAGACAAAAGGAAATACCTAAGCGCAGGTTTTGATGATTATTTGCCCAAACCGTTGAATAACTATGAGTTGATGCGGATTCTTAATCGGTTTTTTAATAGGATTGAATAACTGAATAATTGAATAACTGATGTTGAAAAAATAATTATCAATTATTAATTGTTAATTATTAATTAATTTATACTTTTGTGTATATTCTAAAAAACTAAAATCATGAACCGAAGTACAAAGTACGAGCTCAGCGGAGCTAAAAAATCAATTGTGTTGCTCAAAAAATCCCTTATTTGTTTAGTGGGTATTGCTGTAAGCCTGTGTGTGTTGCAATCGTGTGGCGGAAAGAAAACCGCAAATTTCGCTGTTAATCCCGAATATGCGAAGTATGTAATGTCGTTCACGTCGGGCTTGGTTTCAAATCAGGCGAAAATCATGGTGCGTTTTGTGCAGGAAATTCCCGGTGCTGAAGCTGGTAAGGAATTGAGCAGCAATCCGTTTGATATAGACCCCAAAGTGAAAGGAAAAGCAGTGTGGCTCGATGCGCAAACGATTGAATTTACTCCGGCGCAACCGCTTTCGTCGGGTCAAATTTATACGGTTGCTATGAATTTGCAAAAATTTATTGAAATTCCTAAGGAATTGAAAACCTTTGTATTTAGTTTTCAAGTGCTCAATCAAGCTATGGCATACGAGTTTGAAGGAATTTCGCTATATAGCGAAACCGATGCGCAATGGCAACGCATACATGGACGTTTCACAACTGCCGACTTTGCCAATGCCGACGACATGGAAGCCGCTGTGAAAGCCGAAAAATATAAAATGACGTGGAAACACAGTACCGACGGTAAAACGCATACTTTTACCATAGATAGTGTGGAACGCAAGCAAATGGCAGGAAGCGTAAAACTTGAATGGGACGGTAAAAAAATAGGTGCAAAAAAATCGTCGGGAAGCGAAGTATTGGCTGTACCTGCTTTGTACGAATTTAAAGTACTTGGTGTGCGCCAGCGAAATACGCCAAAACCGACAATCGACGTGTTTTTTTCAGACCCTTTGAACAAAAAACAAGATATGAGCGGTTTGTTTACGCTCAGTCCTTCGATGAACGAAACTGTGTTGATTGACGGCTCAAAAGTAGAAATAATTCCCACAAAATGGGTGTCGGGCGAAGTGAAATTGAAAGTTCACGCAGGTGTGAAAAATATGAACGACGAACGATTGGGTAAAGATTTTACCGCAACATTTAACTTTGTGAGCGCAATGCCGCAAGTGGAACTTTTGGGCGATGGCGTGATTGTGCCCGATGTTGAGGGTATTAAATTTCCGTTCAAGGCAGTGGGTCTTTCGGCGGTTGATGTGCGCATAATTCAAATTTTTGAAAATAATATTGTGCAGTTTTTGCAAATCAATCAAATAGACGGAACGCAGGAATTGCAACGTGTGGGGCGTTTGGTGTATTCTACCGAAATGCCGCTTATTTCGGAAGAGTCAATTGATTACAACGAATGGAATAATTTTGCGCTTGATTTATCGAAACTTGTGAAAACCGAACCGGGCGCAATTTACCGTGTGGAATTGAGTTTCCGTAAAAAACACTCGCTCTACCCATGTTTGGGCGATGCCGCCTCCGACGAGGAAGAAATTCCCGAAGAAAGAGACCCTTATGCAATGTACAATACCCCGCGCAGTTATTACTATTGGAGCGAAGACCGCTATTATGATTATCGTTACTATAATTGGCGCGACCGCGACAATCCTTGCAAACCAACATATTATATGGGAAAAGTGGCGGCTCGCAATGTGTTGGCATCGAATTTTGGCATCATTGCAAAAGCGGGCAGCAACAACGAATTTTTTATAGCCGTTACCGATTTGCGCACAGCGCAACCGCTTAAAGGAATTGATGTGGAAATACGCAATTTGCAAAATCAAATAATTGCAACTACTAAAACCGACGGCGACGGAATGTGCCGAATGACCACCACCGACCAAAACAAAGCCTTTGTGGTAATTGCAAAAAAAGACAAAGAACGCGGTTATTTGCGTGTCGATGAGGGTTCGTCGCTTTCGTTGAGTATGTTCGATGTGCAAGGCGAGGAACTGAAAAAAGGCGTAAAAGGCTACATTTATGGCGAGCGCGGCGTATGGCGCCCGGGCGATATGATGTATTTAACTTTTATTTTGGAAGACAAAAATAAAGCCTTACCGGCAAATCACCCTGTGGTATTTGAATTTTACAATCCCGAAGGGCAGTTGGCGCAACGAGTGGTGCGAACAACGAGTTTGAACGGATTTTACAGCGTAGCAGTGCGCACTCCGGGCGATGCGCCCACCGGCAACTGGACTATGCAGGCGCGCGTGGGCGGCTCTACATTTAGCCGAACGCTGAAAATTGAAACCGTAAAACCTAATCGTTTGAAAATTAATCTTGATTTTAAATCAACCGTATTGCGCTCCGGCGTTACCGAAAAAGGAACCTTGCAGGTAAATTGGCTGCACGGTGCGCCGCTTCGTGGCGGCAAAGCAGCTATTGAAGCAAGCATTGCGTCGATGCAAACTACGTTTAAAGATTTCAAAGGCTACATTTTCGACGACCCGTCGAAATCATTTGAATCGCGCGATAGAGATGTGTTCGACGGCAGACTCGACGATAACGGTTCTGCGCAGGTAAGCGTGAGATTTGACATTGGCAGCGAATACGATGCGCCCGGTATGCTTGCCGTGCAAATGAAAACCAAAGCATTCGAGGCGGGCGGCGATTTCAGTATCGACCGCGCAATGTTTACCTACTCGCCTTACGACAAATATGTGGGCGTAAAAATTCCCGAAGGAAAAGGCTGGAACAAAGCCTTGTATTCCGATGAAAAAAATCTGATACCGATTGCTTTGGTCGATGAAAACGGCAAACCGTTGAACGGGAAAGTGAAAATTGAAGTATTCGATATTTACTGGCGTTGGTGGTGGGAACGTTCGAGCGAGGACAATTTGGCGGATTATATTTCAAACCGCCACCGCAATTTGCTAAAAACCGATTACGTGGAAGTGAAAAACGGTAAGGCAATGTACGAAATGAATTTGGGCGGCGATTATTGGGGGCGAAAATTCTTGCGCGTAACTTCGGAAGACAGCGACCACAGCACCGGAGCGGTATTTTACACTACCTATAAAAGTTGGTACCGCAATACCGGCGGCAACAATCCGGGCGGCGCCGAAATGTTGATGTTTGGAACCGATAAACAAAAATATTCGGTAGGCGAAAAAGTGAAAATAGAATTGCCTGCAACCCACAAAGGACGTGCGTTAATAAGCATTGAAAGCGGCAGCAAAGTGTTGAAAACCTATTGGTTTGAACCTACGGAGAAAAACACGACATTTGAATTTGAAGCTACTTCCGAAATGTCGCCTAACGTGTATGTGCATATTACTTATATTCAGCCGCATAGCAACGAAAATGATAATCCGTTGCGTATGTACGGCGTGCAGCCAATTTCGGTGGAAGACCCTGCAACGCACCTTACACCTGTGATTACCATGAAAGACGAATTGAAACCCGAAGAGCAATTTACGGTAACGATAAAAGAAACCGAAGGCAAACCAATGACTTACACGATTGCGATTGTTGACGAAGGTTTACTCGACCTTACTCGATTTAAAACGCCAAATCCGTGGAGCGCGTTTTACAGCCACGAGGCGCTTGGCGTGCGCACGTGGGATATGTACAAATGGGTAGCCGGTGCATTTACCGGAAAATTAGCCGGATTGCTTGCCATAGGCGGTGATGATGCTTTCAACAAAAGCGGTAAGGAAAACACCAACCGTTTTAAACCGGTTGTGTTGTTCCAAGGTCCGTTTGAACTGAAAAAAGGCGAAACAAAAACACATACGTTTACCATGCCGAATTATGTAGGTTCGGTGCGGGTAATGGTAGTTGCCGGACAAAACGGCGCTTATGGTAATGCTGAAAAAACCGTACCGGTGCGTCAAGCGCTTATGGTGTTGCCAACTATTCCGCGCATGATAAGTCCAACCGAAACTATGACAATTCCGGTAACGGTGTTTGCAATGGACAAAGCCGTGAAAGATGTGAAAGTTGATTTAAAAATCGACAATATTTTTGAAGCTCTCGATGGCACTTCACGCACCGTTACATTCGACAAACCCGGCGACAAAATGGTGGAATTTAAAGTACGGGTGAAAGATAAAATCGGCGAAGGCAAAATTGTTGTGAACGCCGTTTCGGGCGCAAACAAAGCATCGGCAGAAACCGATTTGAAAGTGCGTGTACCCGGTCCGCCGGTTACTTCAATTACTTCGGCACTGATAAAACCGGGCGAAACGTGGAACCACCGTTTGGAAGGAAGCGGTATAATCGGCACAAACAGGGCGGTGCTTGAACTTTCGCGCATGTATCCTATTAATCTTGAAAAACGTTTGCAGTTTTTAATTCGCTATCCGCATGGTTGCATTGAGCAAATTACTTCGGCAGCCTTCCCGCAATTGTTTTTGAACAGCGTAATGGATTTGACCGACGGGCAAAAAGCCGAAATTGAAACCAACGTAAAAGCATGGCTCGAAAAATTGAAATCGTACCAGCACAGCAATGGTGGTTTTACCTATTGGGCTGGCGAAGGCGGTGATGCAAGCGAATGGGGCACTAACTATGCCGGTCATTGCATGTTGGAAGCGCAGGAAAAAGGTTATCAATTGCCGGTGGGCGTGTTCGATTCGTGGGTAAGTTACCAAACTTCAATGGCAAATAATTGGAGTTCGTATGACAATAGATATGGCAGATACAGTGATGATTTGAACCAAGCCTACCGGTTATATACACTTGCTTTGGCGAAAAAACCGGCAATGAGTGCAATGAACCGTATGCGTGAAACAAAAGGAATTGCCGCCGAAGCACAGTGGCGTTTGGCATCGGCGTACGCCATGGTGGGCAAACCCGATATTGCGCAAGCTATTGTAAAAGAAATAGAGCAAAGCGGCGACAAACGTGATGATTATTCCTTCTATGGCACTTTCGGTAGCCGCGACCGCGATATGGCTATGAAAATAGAAACATTGATTGCGCTTGGAAAGCGACAAGAAGCCGAAAGTATGATTATTGATTTGGCAAAAGTGCTTGCTTCCGACGAGTGGTTGAGTACGCAAACAACGGCATACGGATTGCTTGCTATATCAAGATTTGTGAGCGGCAGTGGCGAAAATTCCGAAATTGCGGCAACGGTAAAAATTGATAATGACAGCAAGAATATTAAAACGAAAAAAGCATTGGTGCAGTCAAGAATTGATTTGAACACGAAACCAAACCGCAATGTGAGCATTACCAATACATCGCAAGGCGACCTGTATGTGCGTGTGGTGCTGGAAGGCGTACCGCCAATGAAAACGCAACCTGCCGAATCGTCGAATTTGAACATGACCGTAAATTATTTCGATATGAAGGGCAAACCATTGAACCCTGCATCACTCAAACAAGGAACGGAATTTTATGCCGAAGTTACGGTAACGCACCCGGGCATTCGTTTGCGATACACCGATATGGCGTTGGAGCAATTGTTCCCGTCGGGTTGGGAAATTATGAACAGCCGCATGGACAACGTACAAAGTTCACTGTTCAAAAATACCGACACGCCTCGCTATATGGACATTCGCGACGACCGCGTGTATATGTATTTTGACTTGAACAAAGGGCAAACGAAAACATTCCGGGTGTTGCTGCAAGCGGCGTATTTGGGTAAATTCTTTATGCCTGCGGTTTACTGCCAAGCAATGTATGATAACACTATTCGTGCGCAGAGCGAGGGTAAGTGGGTTGAGGTAGTGCGATAGGTAAAATAAACCCTGCCGTATAACCCTTACCACATTTGCTCACGCTTTCCGGCGTGCCTTCGGCTACAATCGCGCCGCCGTTTTTGCCGCCATCGGGACCAATGTCGATAATCCAATCGGCTACTTTTATTACGTCTAAGTTGTGTTCTATGATAACTACCGTATTTCCTTTATCTACAAGTTGTTGAATCACGTTCATAAACACGGCAATATCTTGAAAATGCAAGCCGGTAGTGGGTTCGTCTAAAATATAGAGTGTGTTGCCCGAATCGCGTTTTGCCAATTCGGCAGCAAGTTTTACCCGTTGCGCCTCGCCGCCCGAAAGTGTTGTAGAAGATTGCCCCAAAGTGAGATAGCCCAAACCGACATTTTGCAAAGTTTTGAGTTTGAGGTAAATATCGGGAATTGCCTCGAAAAATTCAACTCCTTGGTCTATGGTCATGTCAAGCACATCGCTGATTGATTTTCCTTTGTATTTCACTTCGAGTGTTTCACGGTTGTAGCGTTTGCCGCCGCAGGCATCGCAGGGAACGTACACATCGGGCAAAAAGTTCATTTCTATTATTTTCATACCGCCGCCTTTGCAGGTTTCGCATCTGCCGCCTTTTACGTTAAACGAAAATCGTCCGGCTTTGTAATTGCGTACTTGCGATTCGGGCAGGCGTTCAAACAGTTTGCGAATATTACCGAAAATATCGGTATACGTTGCCGGATTGGAACGTGGCGTGCGCCCAAGCGGTGTTTGATTGACTTCAATTACTTTGTTGATATGCTCAATTCCTTGAATTTCTTTATACGGAAGCGGCATTCGTTTTGCCCTGTAAAAATACTGCGAAAGAATAGGGTGGAGGGTATTATTGATAAGCGACGATTTACCGCTGCCCGAAACACCGGTAATGCACACTAATTTTCCAAGAGGAAGATTAAGAGTTACGTTTTTCAAATTATTGCCGGTAGCCCCCACGAGGGTTACAGTTTGCCCGTTTCCTTTGCGCCGGGTGGCAGGAATTTCAATTTTTTGGCGACCGAGAATATAATCGGCAGTAATGCTTTGTTGTTTCAAAAATTCGTTGGGCGTGCCTTGTGCCACAATTTCGCCGCCGTGCTTGCCTGCTCCGGGACCAATATCAATAATATAATCGGCGTTCAACATCATATCTTTATCGTGTTCCACCACAATAACCGAATTGCCGGCATCGCGCAAATTTTTGAGCGCATCTATCAATTGCACATTATCACGCTGATGAAGTCCGATGCTTGGCTCATCTAAAATATAAAGCACATTCACAAGTTTTGAGCCAATTTGCGTAGCAAGCCGTATGCGTTGGCTTTCGCCACCCGAAAGTGTGCGTGAACTGCGGTTGAGCGACAAATAATGCAAGCCTACATCGAGCAAAAATCCAATGCGAGTTTGTATTTCTTTCAAAATTTCGCTGCCTATTTGTGCCTGTTGTTTTTCCAAATGCGTGGGCAAATCGGCAATCCATTGAAATAAATCGTCAATTGCAAGTTGCGAAACTTCGGCTATATTTTTCCCTGCCAAGCGAAAATGCAATGCTTCTTTGTTCAAGCGCATTCCGTGGCAATCGGGACATTCAATTTTTTTGAACAAATAATCCTCGCTCTGTTCGTTTACGGTTGTTTCTTGAAATTCCAACTGCTTTTCAACCAAAGCTATAATACCCTCGAAACCATAAAAATAATTGCTGTCAACGCCAATTGGCGCGGTTATAAAACTGTACATTTCGTTGCTGCCAAACAAAAGCACCTGTTTTGCTTCTTCGGGAATATCGCGATAGGGTGTTTTGAGCGTAAAATTATGTTTGTGCGCAATTGCTTCTAATTTGCAAAAAATCAGATTTTTTTTATACGCGCCAAGTGGTTTTATACAACCCTCGTGAATGCTCAGCGTGGTATCGGGAATAATTTTATGTATGTCAATTTCGTCAATTTCGCCCAAACCACCGCACGTGGAACAAGCTCCGTGCGGCGAATTGAATGAAAAAGAGTGGGGGGCAGGTTCGTTGTAAGACAATCCGGTGCTGGGGCACATCAATTTTTTACTGAAAAATTTAACGTTGTCGCTTTCCACATCAAGTATCATACAAATATTTTTGCCGATTTTCATCGCCGTTTCTATCGACTGCTTTAGGCGCGGCTCGTCTTGATTTTGTATTTTAAATTTGTCAATCACAATTTCAATATCGTGAATTTTGTATCTATCGACTTTCATGCCAAAAGTCAATTCCCGCACCTCGCCGTCGATGCGAGCGTACAAGTAGCCTTTTTTGCGATATTGCTCAAATAAATCTTGATAATGCCCCTTTCTCCCTTTTACCACCGGCGCAAGGAGCATAATTTTTTTATTCTGAAATTGCTCTGTAATTAAATCAATAATTTTTTGCGTGGTGTATTTTACCATTTTTTCGCCGGTGTTGTACGAATACGCCTCGCCAATGCGAGAATACAACAAACGCAAAAAGTCATAAATTTCGGTAGTAGTTCCCACCGTAGAACGGGGATTTTTATTGACCGTTTTTTGTTCAATCGAAATCACAGGGCTTAAACCGGTAATTTTATCAACATCGGGACGTTCCAAATTGCCCAAAAATTGCCGGGCGTAGGCAGAAAGCGTTTCAATATAGCGGCGTTGTCCTTCGGCATAAATAGTATCGAAAGCAAGCGACGATTTGCCGCTTCCCGAAAGTCCGGTAATCACGGTAAGCGCATTACGAGGAATGGTAACCGATATATTTTTGAGATTATTTTCTCGTGCGCCTTCTACTATAATTGAGTTTTCGGCGTCTATTGTTAGTGGCATAATGGAAGCCTGTTTAAAATTTTTGCAAAGATATTATTAATCATGTAAAATGATTGTTCTTTTTTTGATTAAAAATACCAACACAAATAAACAGAAAATTTACTACATTTGCTGTCGACAAATTACAAATGGCAAAATTATGATTAAACACATAGTAATGTGGTCGTTAAAAGACCACGCAGAAGGAAACACAAAAGAAGAAAACAAAAAAACAATGCAAACAATGTTGCGCAATTTAGTGGGCGTAGTTCCCGGAATTGAAGCATTTGAAGTGGGCATAAAAGGCGCATCGTCGCCTGAAGACAACCACGATGTGGTGCTGATTTCGGAATTTGCAACATGGGACGCATTGCAGGCATACAACGTACACCCCGAACATCAAAAAGTGGTGGCATTTGTGCGTGCGGTTGTGAGTGGTCGTTATGCGGTGGATTATGAGTTTTAAAACCCCCTAAATCCCCCTCAAGGGGGACTTTTTAGCAATAAAATCAATCTTGTGTCTTATGTCTAAAAGTCTTGTATCTAAAAGCCTCGTATCTTGTGCCTTGTGCCTCGTATCTTGCCTTTCCGCATTTGCACAGCAAGATATTCGTCCATACATAGAAAAAGGAACAGCGTTTTACAATGCAGGCGAATATCGCAATGCTGCGGTTACATTTAAACACGCTGCGTTGCTCAATTCTTCGTCGTTCGATGCGTGGTTCAATTTTGGCAACGCATTGTATAAAACCGAAAAATATATTTTGGCTGCCGATGCGTTCGGGCGGGCATTGTTGCTCACAAACGACAGTGTTTTACAATTCAAAACTTTGCACAATTTGGGCAATGCCTTTGTGAAAAACGAAGATTTTGACGAGGCAATCGAAACCTACAAAAAAGCTCTACGTTTAAATCCTAATGATAACGACACTCGTTACAATATTTCTTACGCTCTACGCATGAAATTCCAACCACAGCTAACGCGGCAAAACACAAATTCACAAGGTCAAAATAAAAATAATGTAAGCGATTTTGCCAAAGAAACCAAAGCAAAAGCCGATGCGTTAATTCGTGAATATCGTTTCGCCGAAGCATTGGCACTTATGGAAGCAGCCTTGGCAAAAGACGAAACCATGAATAATTATATGGAATATATGACGAAACTTGCGGAAATTTCGGAAATATTGGGGAAGGGAAAATAATACTTGGGAATAATTTTTTATAACGTGCCAACGTCAATACATAAAAATTAACAAAAAAACTTATAAAACACATTTATTCGTTGAAAAAAGTGTATATTTACACACTTATTCCATGTAAAAAGTGTTATAATTAACAATTATTCATTGATAAAAATGTATAGAACAAAGATTAAAGAGCTGATAAAGTGGAAATTAAGCAGAGACAGAAAGCCGCTTATTGTTCAAGGTGCGCGGCAAGTTGGTAAAACGTGGCTCATTCGAGAATTTGGTAAAACCGAATTTGCGCAAACTCTGTATGTTAATTTTGAAAAAGAAGTTCGTCTGCAAAATCTATTTTTGCAAGACTTAAATCCCAAACGTATTATTGCAACTTTGGAAGCATTTTTTACAACAAAAATAAATGCCGAAAATACGCTTATTGTTTTTGATGAAATTCAATCAGCACCCAAAGGACTTACTTCTTTAAAGTATTTTTGCGAAGAAGCGCCGGAATATTTTATTACCGCTTCCGATTCGCTTTTGGGAATGAATTTACACAATAAAGTATCGTTTCCTGTGGGCAAAGTGAATTTTATGTATATGTTTCCTTTGAGTTTTTATGAGTTTCTGCTTGCCGTTGGCGAACTTGGTTTGGCAGGAATTTTAGAGAAAAAACAATGGAATTTATTACCTGTTTTTACCGAAAAATTCAAAGAAAATTTACGATATTATTACTACATAGGCGGCATGCCCGAAGTTGTAAATGATTTTGCCATAAATCGCGATTGGGAGAATGTACGAAAAAAACAAGAAGAAATTTTAGCCACCTACGAAAACGATTTTTCAAAGCACGCACCGCTTGAAATTGTACCTCGCTTGAATATGGTTTGGCAAAATATTCCGGCACAACTTACCAAAGAGAATAAAAAATTTGTTTACGGTGTAATGAAAGAAGGTGCACGAGCAAAAGATTTTGAACTTGCTATTCAATGGTTGGTCGATTCGGGAATTTTACTTAAAACATATCGCATTTCAAAACCCGATATGCCGCTCATTGCGTATCAAGATTTATCGGCTTTTAAACTATTTTTCAACGATGTGGGTTTACTTGCGGCAAAATCAAATTTGGATTTAAAAACCATTGTGTTGGGCAACGATATTTTTACCGAATTTAAAGGTGCATTTACCGAACAATTTGTAATGCAACAACTGAAAGCAGCCGAAATAAACTACATAAGCTATTGGACTAACGAGCGTTCTACTTCGGAAGTTGATTTTGTTATTCAACAAGAAGGCGAAATTATTCCCATAGAAGCGAAATCTGCGGAAAACACCAAAGCAAAAAGTTTCAAACTCTTTTGCGAAAAATACCAACCAAAAACAGCCATTCGCACTTCGCTTTCAAATTACCGGCAAGAGGAATGGATGACAAATGTGCCTCTGTATATTATTGGGAATTACTTTGATTAAACGGGAAAACAAAAGCCTCGCAATTGTTATTTTTGTTTTTTTACAAAAGTACATTTGTTATGGAAGTCATTTTTATCTCCCTTTATTTAGTTCTTGTTTTAAGAGTTCGTATATTTCAGTCCAATCTTTTTTATAAAATTCGGTTTTACCTACTATTGGTTCTTTATTCAATTATGACTTTAACATTCCATAGAATATCATTTTCGTGGCATCGGTGGTAAAATAACTTTTCGTTAAATGGAATATTTGACTTATCAAAATGCTCTTCAAAGGTTACTGTTATTTTGTTTTCTTCGTATTTTTTTAGAATTTGATACCGTTTATCACAATCAAGAGCATCACTAATAAAGTTTTCTGTCCAATTAACAAATTTATTTCCATCGGTTTTATATTCAGAATTATGTTGAATGACAAAACTAATTTTATCACTTTTTTCCTTATTTAATGTTCGTGTTCCCATACGATAATGTTTAAATTTCACACTTCACAAAATTACAACATTTTCTTTATTTTTGTTTTTTACAAAAGTACACTTTTTATTTTGACTGCAATAATCTTGACAATCTTAAAAATCTTGCTAAAAGTGCTTGTTGCGCAACTTTTAGTTTACAATCCGCAATACACAGCTATTTTCAATTGTTTTGTTGTTTTGTAATTCAAAGTTAAGTACATACTTTCCATAAG